>NZ_JBFAXR010000014.1:0-99018 GCF_040680895.1 Streptomyces sp. NPDC051940
GGGTCCGGCGAACCACTTCTTCTACCTGCTGTCCGAGGGCAGCGGCGTGAAGACGATCAACGGCGTGACGTACGACAGCCCGACGTTCGACCAAGCCCTCACGACATGGAGAGGGTGGGCGGACAGCGAGGTCACCCCACGGGCCGGTGAGGGGGAGGCACTTGGGCACGCTCTGGAGGGATGCCGGGCCGGACTGTGCTCGGCGCTGTCCGACGGGTCGGTGCTCGGAGTACGCCTGACGGGCGGGTGCTCAGGCTCCGCCTGACGGGCCGGTGCTCGGGCTTCGCCCCACGCGTCGATGCGCGGGCTTCGCCTGACGGGCGGGTGCTCGGGCTTGGCCCTGCGCGTCGGTGCGCGGGCTCCGCCTGACGGGCCGGTGCGTGGAATCCGCCCAGATGGTCGGTGCGCGGGTGCTGTCCCTGCACTGCCGTGTGCGGGCCCACCCCCGGGGCGATGCGAGCCGCTCTCCGGTATCCCCCGGGCGCGCTTGCGCGCACGGCCCCGAAAGGCGCAGCGCAGCGGAGCCGCACCAGCTCCCCGTCAGCCGGCGCAGCGCAGCGGAGCCGGCGCAACCCCACCGGGTCACCGGACGACGCACCCCGGCGGAGCGCAAGCGGAGCCGTTCCGCTCCGCACCGGCGCAGCGCCAGCGGAGCCGACCCGCTGGGCGGCGCCATGGCGCCGTCCCCCTCCCGCTCCGCCCCGGCAAGGCCCCTTGGGGCCGCAGAATCGCTTCGATCCGCAACGACAACCGGCCATCACCCCCCGCCGCATGGCAACCGGCCACCACCCCCCGCCGCATGGCAACCGACCGACAACTCGCCGCCCAAACCACGCCAGCCGGACGCCGACAACCCGCCCTCGAGCCATGGGCGCCATCAGAGCAAAAACCCCCACCGACGCCATATAAGCGAGGCGGGCCAGCGGGCGCGCACCTCACACCCCCAGGCGCCGACGTCAGGCAAGACAACCCGTAACGGGTGGCGTGTGGGTGGGGGCAACCCCGCGCCGAAGGCGCGGGCGGCGCCGACCACCGGTAACGAACCGCCCACCCCCACCAACCCGCCCGCACTGTGGCCCCGCCCCCAGCTCCCTGCTAACTTCCGCCCATGACTCTGCAGGGAACGCTGAGGCGTACAGGGATAGTTGGGCTCTGCGCGGCAGCCCTTCTCGTCGGAGGCGGGCTGCCGGTCGCCGCCGCGGACTCCGGACCGCAAGGCAGGTTGAACGGCCTCGACTGGGAGCTGAAGGACACCGGCAGCACCGCCCGGCTCAGAGGGCTGTCGGCCGTGAGCCGGCACGTCGCCTGGGCCTCCGGCTCCGCCGGCACCGTGCTGCGTACCACCGACGGCGGGCGGACGTGGGCGAGCGTCGGACCGCCCGGCACCGAGGCGCTCCAGTTCCGCGACATCGAGGCGTTCGACGCGGACAGCGCCGTCATCCTCTCCATCGGCGAGGGGGAGGACTCCCGCGTCTACCGGACGGACGACGCCGGACAGACCTGGACGGAGACCTTCCGCAACGACCACCCCGCCGCCTTCTACGACTGCATGACGTTCTTCGACGCGAGGAACGGCCTCGCCCTCAGCGATCCCGTCGACGGGAAGTTCCGCGTGCTGTCGACGGCCGACGGCGGACGCCACTGGGAGATCCTGCCGAACGACGGGATGCCGGCCGCGCTCCCCGGCGAGTTCGCCTTCGCCGCCAGCGGCCAGTGCATCACGAGCGCCGGCCGCTCCGACGCCTGGATCGCCACCGGCGGCGGCGCCACCGCCCGCGTGCTGCACTCGGCGGACCGCGGTCGCACCTGGACGGCGGCGGAGTCGCGGATCCCGTCCGGCCCGGCCGCCGGCGTCTTCGCCCTCGCCTTCCGTGACCGCGCGCACGGCATCGCCGTCGGCGGCGACTTCCAGCCCGGTGCGCCCTCCCCGGACGCCGCCTCGCGCTCCACGGACGGCGGCGCCGACTGGACGTCCGCCGCGCAGCCGCCGCCCGCGTACCGCTCCGGGGCGACCTGGCTGCCGTACAGCACCAGCGTGGCGATCGCCGTCGGACCGACCGGCACGGACGTGACGCTCGATGCGGGCCGCACCTGGCGACCCTTCGACACCGGTTCGTACGACACCGTCGACTGCGCCTTCGACCTGGGCTGCTGGGCGTCGGGCGAGCAGGGGCGCGTCGCGCGGCTCCAGTAGCCTGCGAGGCATGTTCGTACTCGACCTCACCTACACCGCGCCGCTCGACCGGGTGGACGCCGCGCTCGACGCGCACGTCGCCTGGCTGACCGGCCTGTACGACGACGGCGTCGCCCTCGCCTCGGGCCGCAAGAACCCGCGGGAGGGCGGCGTCATCATCGCCGTCGCGAAGGACCGTGCCGAGATCGAGGCCCTGGTCGCCCAGGACCCCTTCGTCACGGCGGGCGTCGCGACGTACGGCATCACCGAGTTCCAGGCCACGAAGACGGCGCCGCAGCTGGCGGAGTTCCGGCAGCAACTGCCGGGCTAGTACGAAGCCCCGCTCCCACCCCGGAGCAGGAACCTGGCATCCTTGCCCGGTGCTTCCATCCGATCACGCAGGTGCCGTGTTCTTCGACGTCGACGGCACCCTCGTCCCCGGCGCGGGCTCGTCCGCCCATCTGGCGGGATTCCTCGGCCACCGCGACGAGCTCGCGGCCGCCGAGGACGCCTACGCCGCCGGGGCCCTGGACAACCGCGAGGTCAGCGAGCTGGACGCGGCGGGCTGGAAGGGCGTCGAGGAGGCGCAGGTGTCCGGCTGGCTCCAGGAGCTGCCCCTGGTCCCGGGCATCCCCGAGACGGTGGACTGGTGCCGGCGGCACCGACTGGTGCCGGTGCTGGCCACCCTCGCCTGGTCGCCGGTCGGCGCCCACCTGGCCGGACGGTTCGGCTTCCACGCGTACAGCGGCCCCCGGCCGGAGGTCGTGGACGGGCGGTACACGGGGCGGGTCGCGCGGCACTTCGACGAGTACGGCAAACGGGACTTCGCCCTCGCGCAGGCCCGGCAGCTGGGTCTGGCGCCGGGCTCGTGCGCCGCTGTCGGCGACAGCAGGTCCGACCTGCCCCTGTTCGCGTCCGTCGGACTGAGCGTCGCGTTCAACGCCTCGCCCGGGGCGCGGGCGGCGGCGACCGTGTCGGTGGACGACCCCGACCTGCGGAGCGTACTGCCCGCTCTACGCCGCCTGGTCGCACCCGCCACCTGACCACCGCACGACCGCACAGAGCCACTCCACCCCACCGCGCACACCCCCGAAATCCACCAGCACCCCCACCCCCCACCCTGCGACAATCCCCGCCATGCCCCAGCGCACCGAACAACTGCTCGCCTCCGTCGACCGCCTCTCCTACCCGCAGCGCATGCGCCGCCTCGCCGAGGAAGCCCGCCGCGCCCGGGACGAGGGGCACCTCGACGAGCTGCTCGAGGGCCTGAGCACCCACGGCACCCACGGACGGCGCACGGCGGCCCACATCGCCGGCGTCGCGCAGGACGACGCGTACCTCGAGGGGTGCCTGGCCGACGCCGACCACCTGGTCCGCGCGCCCGCCGTCACGGCGCTGAGGAAAGGACGCCTCGCGGACGACGCCGTGACCGCCGCGCTCGACGACGCCCCGGCCGTCGCCCGGCAGCAGATCCTGCGCGCCATAGCCGTCGGGCAACGCACCGCCCTCGCCGAGGCGCTGGTGGAGCCCCTCGCGGAGCGCTGGGGTGCGGAGGAGGCGGCCGGGCTGCTTGCCGCCTGCGTGCAGGACACCGTCGTACGGCTGCTGCCGCGCCTCTTCCGCGGGCTCGACGGATACCGGCTGCTCGCCCGCCGCCACCCGGGTCCGCTGCTCGCCGAGGTGGAGCGGCAGCTGGACCAGCTCGCCCCCGACGTCCGCGAGGGCTGGCTCGCCTCGCACGGCGACGCGCTCGCCGCCCTCGTCGAGCCCGAACCGCTCGGCGTGCTCGCCGTCTTGGAGCGGTACGAGACGCTTCCGTGGCCGGTCTACGGACAGCTCAACCGGCTCGTCGAAGCCGCCCCCGGCCGCACCGTGCGGCTGCTGCTGCGCCCCAGGCTGCGTCCCAAGCTGGGCGGCAGCGGGCTGGACGCCGCCGTGCTGCACCGCCTGGTCCGCCGCGATCCGCCCGAACTCGCCGACCTGGCCCGGGCCTGGAGCGACAACCCCACCGCCCTGGCCCGGCTCCTGGCCTGCCTGCCGCCCTCCCGCCGCGCCGCCCTGTTCGACACCGCCACCGACTCCCAGGACCTGTCCCGCGCCGCCCTGGCCCCCGTGCTGCTCGACGTACTGCCGCACGAGCGGCGGATCGTGGAGGCCCGGCGGATGGCGGCGCAGGCGCGGGAGCGCGACGCGCACTGGAGCGAGGTGCTGGCGGCCGTCACGTATCTGCCGCCGGAGGAGGCCCGCGACGAACTCCTCGCCGCCGTCCGCCGTCCGGACGCCGAGGAGCGCGCCCAGGCGTACCCGTTCCTCGTCCGCAACGCCGCCCGCTTCCGCGACCCGCAGGCGGTCGGCGGGATGCTGCGCGACCTGCTGCGGCTGCGCAACGAGCAGGAGCCGGTGCGGGCCGCCGCCCTTTCGGCCCTGGCACATGTGCACCCTTCGCTGTTCACGGAGGACGACGCCGACGTCCTCACACGGATCGCGACGGACGCCGTCGAGGCCCGCGACTCCTCCTGGGATGTCCGCAGGTCGCTCGGCGCGCTGGCGCTCGCCGTCCTGCGCGAGCACGCTGTCACGGGCCGCACCGCCCTGATCGCCTGGTCGCTGGACACCGTCACCGCCCTCTCCGGCCAGACCGGCGGTGTGAACCTGGGCCGGCTGGACACCACCCTCCGCCGCGGCCAGGAGCACGAGGTGGTGGCCGCCCTGCGCCCGTGGCTGGAGGCGGGCGCCGACAAGGTCGACCACACGCTCACCTTCGCGCTGGTACGGGCGCTCGGCCGGCGCGCGTGGCGGATGCCGGAGCTGCAGGAGTATCTGTGGCAGGCCGTCCAGTACGGCAGCGACACCACCGTCCGCACCGCGATCACCCTGTGGCTGGAACAGCCGCGGGGCCGCGACGAGAAGGTGGCCCGGATCCTGGAGCTGGAGCCGTCGGCCGCCGTCCTCCCGCCCGTGCTCGACGTCCTCGTCAAGCGGCGCACCGACCTGCTGGACCCCGTACTGGCGGACACGCCGCCCTACGGCCGCTTCCTCACCGCCCGCAGCCACTGGACGCCGCCGGTGAACGGGGCGCACCGCTGGGTGCCCCGGCAGCAGCGGGCGGCGGCCGCCCTGCTCGCCCGGACGGCGGGCAACGCCGGGCACGCGGCGCACATCCGCGCTGCGGCGATCTGGGAGGCCGCGCCGATCCCCGACGCCGGACTCGACGTCGTGCGCCGCTACCTCGCCTCGGCCAACGTCCCGCTGGCGGAGGCGGCGCTGGGCGCGCTGGTGTGGACGGACGAGCCGGCACAGACGCTGCCGCTGCTGCTGGAGCACGCCGGCGGCGACCGCGCGCGGGTGGCGGTGTACGCGGCGGCACGCGCGGCGCGTTACGCCGCCCCGTCGCGGCTGGGCGCCCGGCTGCGGGCGCTGCTCGTACCGGACGACGAACGCGGCGCGAAGGTCACCAGCCGCAAGGAGGCGGTCCGGCTGGCCGCCGCCCGGCTCCCCGCCGCCGAGGCGGCCGGGCTGCTGCGCGAGGCGTGCGAACTGCCCGGCCAGCATCCCGACGTACGCACGGCGTGCGTGGCCACCGCGCGCCTGCTGCTCCACCGCCCCGAGGCGTGGTCCGTGCTGGGGGCGGCGGCCGCCGGTACCCGCGAGATGCGCCAGGCCCTCGCCCGTACGGCCGTGTACGAGGTGGACGAGGAGCACCGGCCGCGGTACGCGGCGCTGATGCGGGCGGCGTGCACGCCGCCCGACGCGGAGACGGCGCAGGCCCTGTACCCGGCGCTGGCGCAGTGGGCGCCGTGGGACGCGGGCATCGCCGGCGTGCTCGTGGACCGGGTGACGGACCTGGACGACCGTTCGGCGTGGGACCTGGCCGCCCGGGCGCTCGTCGGCCTGTCGGCGACCGACGCGCACCCGCTCGCCGAGGCCCTGCGGACGTTGCTGACAGCCGCCGCCGACCCCGCGCAGCCCGACGCCGAGCCGGACCGCGACCTGCCCGCCAGGCAGCGCGTCGCCGCGCTGGTCTCCCGGCTCGACGCCCACGCCCGTTACCGGCGCGCGCAGCTGCGTCCGGCACAGCTGCGCGCGGCCGGCGTACTCGCCGGGTACGAGGGCTTCGAGGACGAGGTGGTGACGCTGCGGCTGCAGGCACTGGACCTTGAGGCGGACGCCCCGGCGCTGGTCTCGGAGCTGCGCGAGCTGACCGCCCGGTGCGCGGACCGGCCGCTGCTCGCCGACCGCGCCGCCTCGCGGCTCGCCGGGCTGCTGGGGGACGCGGGCCGGCCGGGGCGCACGGAGGAGCTGCTGACGGTGGCGCGTTCGCTGGCAGCCGAACCGGGCCTCCCCGAGGGCATGTTCGCGGTGACCCTCGTGGCGGTGGGAGGGGCGCGCACCCTGTGGACGGAGCCGTGGCGGACCGCGCTGCGTGCTGTACGGCGCCACCCGCACCCCGACGTCCGCGCCGCCGCGCGCGTGGTGACGACGGCGCGGGAGACGTAGGAGCCCGAAGGGGGGCTACGGCGACTCGTCCACCACCCGGAAGCTGATCCCCGCCGCGACCAGCCGCTCCCGCAGCGCCGTACCCATCGCCGCCGCGGTGGTGGTCTGGCCGGCGGTGGGCGGGAGCTTGTCGTAGACCAGGCACAGCGCCGACTCCGCGAGCATCTTCGCGGTCTCGTCGTACCCGGGGTCCCCGCCTCGCACCTCCGTGACCACCCGGCGCCCGCCGCCCTCACCGACGAAGCGCACGCTGAACCAGCTGTCCGCCCGCCGCTCGGGCGACGGCCCGGTGCCGGGTGCGAGCCGCGCCGACAGGGCGCGCCGCACGGGCGGCACCTGGGCCGCCACGAACAGCGCGCCCGCTCCCGCCGCCGCGCCGAGCACCACCGGCAGCCGTTTGACGGCGGCGTAGTGGCGGTAGCGGAAGTCGGGTCCGTAGCGGTCGAGCGCGGCCGCCGAACGGGCGACGATCTGCGGGTCGAGCGTCGCCAGCGGAACCGCCCACGCGGCGGCGTCCCCGCTGTGCCGGAGCGAGCCGAGAGGAGCGCGCACCCGGCGCCCCTTCGGCCGGGGTTCCGCCGCCCGTCGCGCGCGGGCGGCGCGCCGCATCGCGCCGAGACGGGAGAACACCGTCAGCGTCGAGGCGAACGTGCCGCCCGACGGCCGCCCGCCGGCCCGTACATAGCCGTCGACCGTCAGCGGCACGTGCTCCGGCAGCTGCTCGACGGTGAAGTGCACGCCGAGGTCGTACGGGACCGAGTCGAACCCGCAGCCGTGGATCAGCCGGGCACCGGACCGTACGGCCGCCGCGTGGTGGCCTAGCCACATCCGGTCCACGAACTCGGGCTCCCCGCACAGGTCGACGTAGTCGGTGCCCTCCTCGGCGCAGGCCGCGACGAGCGGTTCGCCGTAGGCCAGGTACGGTCCGACGGTCGTCGCGACCACGCGCGTGCGGCGGGCCACCGCCCGCAGCCCTTCGGCGTCCGAGGCGTCGGCCCGCAGCAGCGGCAGAGCGGCCAGCTCCGGGTGTGCGGCGGCGAGTTCCTCCCGCAGCCGCTCGAGCTTCTCCGGGCTGCGTCCCGCGAGCGCCCAGCGCAGTCCGGACGGCGCGTGGCGGGCCAGGTACCCGGCGGTGAGCCGGCCGGTGAAGCCGGTGGCGCCGAAGAGCACGAGATCGAGGTCGCGGCCGGGCACGGGGGAGCCGCCGTCGGCCGGCTGGGGGTCGGAGGTCATTACCCGAGAGTAGGGCCGGCCGGGTCCCGCGCACCACGCGTCCGGCCCGTTCCGCCTGGGAACGCCGGGCGGATGTGCTTACGCTGCCGGTATGGCGGAGAAGTCCGGGCCCATGGCCGTACGGGAGCAGGTGCGGGTGTTCGCCCTCGGGCTGCCCGGGGCGGGCGAGGAGTTCCCGTGGGGCGAGTCCGTCATCAAGGTCAACAAGAAGGTGTTCGTCTTCCTCGGCGTCGACGACGGCAGCTATCCGCCGAGCATCACGGTCAAGCTCAAGGACCCGCAGGTGCACGAGCACGCCCTCTCCGTCCCGGGCGCGGAGCCGTCCGGCTACGGGCTCGGGAAGGCCGGCTGGGTGACCGTCCCGCTGGACCGCAAGGGCGCCCCCGAGGCCCAGCTCCTGACGGAGTGGGTCGAGGAGAGCTACCGGACCATCGCCCCCAAGCGTCTCGTCGCCCGCCTGGGCACGGAGGACTGACCGCGCCGCGCGCGGCAGCCCACCGTGCGGGCTTCGGCCCGCCGCCGGCCGTGGCACCTCCGGTCCGTCCCGCAGCCGGCCGTGGCACCTCCGGTCCGTCCCGCAGGCCGACCAGGCAACCCCCGGCCCGCCGCCCCGATGCCGCCCGCCCGTACTCCCGGGACCGCCCCCGGAAGGGGGGCGGCCCTTGTGTCGACTGAAACGTGTTCTTATCATCACCGGTGTTACACACTTGGTGTCACACCCGACGCAGGGGGTCCCATGGCGAGCGCGGAGCAGGACCGCACCGGTCCGCTGGACGGTGTGCGGGTGGTGGAGCTCGCCGGGATCGGCCCCGGGCCGTTCGCCGCGATGCTGCTGGCCGACCTCGGCGCCGACGTCGTACGCGTGGACCGCCCCGGCGGCCCCGGGCTGGGGGTGAAGCCGGGGTACGACGTGACCAACCGCAACAAGCGCTCCGTCGTCCTCGACCTCAAGGACCCCGACGGCCGCGCGGCCGTCCTCGGCCTCGTCGAGCGCGCCGACATCCTCATCGAGGGCTACCGGCCCGGCGTGGCCGAACGCCTCGGCGTCGGCCCCGACGACTGCCGCGCCCGCAACGCCCGCCTCGTCTACGGGCGGATGACCGGCTGGGGCCAGGACGGCCCCCTGGCGCCCACCGCGGGACACGACGTCGGCTACATCGCCGTCACCGGCGCCCTCGGCATGATCGGACCCGCCGACGGCGCCCCGGCCGTCCCCGCCAACCTCCTCGGCGACTACGCCGGCGGCTCCCTCTACCTCGTCGTCGGCGTCCTCGCCGCCCTGCACCACGCCCGCGCCACCGGCGAGGGCCAGGTCGTGGACGCCGCCATCGTCGACGGCACCGCCCATCTCACCTCGATGATCCACGCCATGGTGGCCGCGGGCGGCTGGCAGGACCGCCGCGAGGCCAACCTCCTCGACGGCGGCACCCCGTTCTACGGCGTCTACGAGACGGCCGACGGACAGTACATGGCCGTCGGGGCGCTGGAGCCGCAGTTCTACGCCGAGCTCGTCCGGCTGCTGGGGATCGAGGAGAAGGCGCCGGCGCAGAAGGACTTCGCCCGCTGGGGGGAGCTGCGCGAGCTGCTCGCCGACACCTTCCGGCAGCGCACCCGCGAGGAGTGGACGCGCGTCTTCGACGGCTCCGACGCCTGCGTCGCCCCCGTGCTGTCGCTGCGCGAGGCCCCCGGCCACCCGCACCTGGCCGCCCGCGGCACGTTCACGACGTACGAGGGCATCACCCAGCCCGCCCCCGCCCCGCGCTTCTCCCACACCCCCGGCAGCCTGCGCCGGCCGCCCGCCCGGCACGGTGCGGACGCCGCCGCGGTGGCGCACGACTGGCAGGTGGACGGCCTGCACCCGACCGGAACCGACAAGGAGCACCCGTGAAACGCACGCTCTTCGCGCCCGAGCACGAGGCGTTCCGCGAGACGGTGAGGACGTTCCTGGCCAAGGAGGTCGCACCGCACTACGAGCAGTGGACCGCCGACGGCATCGTCTCCCGCGAGGCGTGGCTGGCCGCCGGCCGGCAGGGGCTGCTCGGCATCGCCGTACCGGAGGAGTACGGCGGGGGCGGCGCGCCCGACTTCCGCTACGGGGTCGTACTCGCCGAGGAGTTCACCCGGGTCGGCGCCGCCGGGCTGGCCGTCGGCCTGCACAACGACGTGATCGGCCCGTACCTCACGGGCCTGGCCACCGAGGAGCAGAAGCGGCGCTGGCTCCCCGGCTTCTGCAGCGGCGAGATCATCACCGCCATCGCCATGACGGAACCCGGGGCCGGCTCCGATCTGCAGGGCATCCGCACCACCGCCGAGGACAAGGGGGACCACTTCCTCCTCAACGGCGCCAAGACGTTCATCTCCAACGGCATCCTCGCCGATCTGGTGGTCGTCGTGGCGAAGACCACCCCGGAGGGCGGCGCCCGCGGGCTCAGCCTGCTCGTCGTGGAGCGGGGGATGGAGGGCTTCGAGCGCGGACGCAACCTCGAGAAGATCGGGCAGCACGCGCAGGACACCGCCGAGCTGTTCTTCCACGACGTGAAGGTGCCCAGGGAGAACCTCCTCGGCGAGCCGGACAGCGCCTTCCTGCACCTGGTGACCAACCTGCCGCAGGAGCGGCTCGCCATCGCCGTCGCCGGTATCGCCGCCGCCGAGCACCTCCTCGAACTCACCACGACATACGTCAAGGAGCGCGAGGCGTTCGGCCGGCCGATCTCGACGTTCCAGCACATCCGGTTCGAGATCGCCGAGATGGCCACCGAGTGCGCGGTCACCCGGACGTTCGTCGACCGCTGCATCGAGGACCACGACCGCGGCGAACTCGACGCCGTACACGCCTCCATGGCGAAGTGGTGGGCCACCGAACTGCAGAAGCGCGTCGCGGACCGGTGTCTCCAGCTGCACGGCGGCTACGGCTACATGAAGGAGTTCCCCGTGGCCCGGGCGTTCACCGACGGCCGCGTCCAGACCATCTACGGCGGCACCACCGAGATCATGAAAGAGATCATCGGCCGCTCCCTGCTCGCCTGAACGCCCACTTACGACCCGCCTGAACGCTCACTTGAGAGGCACCAGCATCGTGACCACCGAAGCGTACGTGTACGACGCGATCCGCACCCCGCGCGGCCGCGGCAAGGCCAACGGGGCCCTGCACGGCACCAAGCCGATCGACCTGGTCGTCGGACTGATCCACGAGATCCGCGCCCGCTTCCCGGAGCTGGACCCGGCCGCGGTCGACGACGTCGTGCTCGGCGTCGTCGGCCCGGTCGGCGACCAGGGCTCGGACATCGCCCGCATCGCGGCGATCGCCGCCGGGCTGCCGGACACCGTGGCCGGCGTCCAGGAGAACCGCTTCTGCGCCTCCGGCCTGGAGGCCGTCAACCTGGCCGCCGCCAAGGTCCGTTCCGGCTGGGAGGACCTGGTGCTGGCGGGCGGTGTGGAGTCGATGTCCCGGGTGCCGATGGCCTCCGACGGCGGCGCCTGGTTCGCCGACCCGATGACCAACATCGCCACCAACTTCGCCCCGCAGGGCATCGGCGCCGACCTGATCGCCACCATCGAGGGCTTCAGCCGCCGCGACGTCGACGAGTACGCCGCGCTGTCGCAGGAGCGCGCCGCCGAGGCGTGGAAGGACGGCCGCTTCGCCCGTTCCGTGGTCCCGGTGACGGACCGCAACGGGCTCGTCGTCCTCGACCACGACGAGCACATGCGCCCCGGCACCACCGCCGACTCCCTCGCGAAGCTCAAGCCCTCGTTCGCCGACATCGGCGACCTGGGCGGCTTCGACGCGGTCGCCCTGCAGAAGTACCACTGGGTGGAGCGGATCGACCACGTCCACCACGCCGGCAACTCCTCCGGCATCGTCGACGGCGCCGCCCTCGTCGCCATCGGCTCCCGCGAGGTGGGGGAGCGCTACGGCCTCACCCCGCGCGCCCGGATCGTCTCCGCCGCTGTCTCGGGCTCCGAGCCGACCATCATGCTCACCGGCCCCGCCCCGGCCACCCGCAAGGCCCTCGCCAAGGCCGGACTGACCATCGACGACATCGACCTGGTCGAGATCAACGAGGCGTTCGCCGCCGTGGTGCTGCGCTTCGCCCGCGATATGGGCCTGCCGCTCGACAAGATCAACGTCAACGGCGGCGCGATCGCCCTCGGCCACCCGCTCGGCGCCACCGGCGCCATGATCCTCGGCACCCTGGTCGACGAGCTGGAGCGCCGCGACCTGCGCTACGGCCTGGCCACCCTGTGCGTGGGCGGCGGCATGGGCATCGCCACCGTCGTCGAGCGCGTCTGATCGTCCTGACCACCCAGCCATCGGAGCGAAGAAGCAGCATGACGTACACCAACACCATCCGCTGGGAGCAGGACGACAGCGGCGTCGTGACCCTCGTCCTGGACGACCCCAACCAGTCGGCCAACACCATGAACGCCGACTTCATCGAGTCCCTGGAGGCCGCCGCGGACCGGCTGGAGGCCGAGCCGCCGCGCGGTGTCGTCTACGCCTCCGCCAAGAAGACGTTCTTCGCGGGCGGCGATCTGAAGGACATGATCAAGGCCGGACCGGACGACGCGGCCGACGTCTTCGGGACGAGCATGCGCATCAAGCGCGCCCTGCGCCGCATCGAGACCCTCGGCGTGCCCGTGGTGGCCGCGATCAACGGCGCCGCGCTCGGCGGCGGTTACGAGATCGCCCTGGCCTCCCACCACCGGATCGCCCTCGACACCCCCGGCTACAAGATCGGTCTGCCCGAGGTCACCCTCGGCCTGCTGCCCGCCGCCGGCGGCGTCACCCGCACCGTCCGGCTGATGGGCATCGCCGACGCGCTGCTCAAGGTGCTGCTGCAGGGCACGCAGTACAACCCGCGGCGGGCGCTCACCGAGGGCCTGGTGCACGAACTCGCCGCCGACCGCGGTGAATTGCTCGCCAAGGCCCGCGCCTTCATCGACGCGCACCCCGAGTCCCGGCAGCCCTGGGACGTCCCCGGCCACCGGATCCCCGGCGGCACCCCGGCGAACCCGAAGTTCGCCGCCAACCTGCCGGCCTTCCCCGCCAACCTGCGCAAGCAGACCAGCGGCGCCCCCTATCCGGCCCCGCGCAACATCCTCGCCGCGGCCGTCGAGGGCTCCCAGGTCGACTTCGAGAACGCGCAGGTCATCGAGGCCCGCTACTTCACCGAGCTGGTCACCGGCCAGACCGCGAAGAACATGATCCAGGCGTTCTTCTTCGACCTGGGCGCCGTCAACGCCGGCCGCAGCCGCCCCCAGGGCGTCGAACCGCGCAAGGTCACCAAGGTCGCCGTGCTCGGCGCCGGGATGATGGGCGCCGGCATCGCGTACTCCTGCGCCAAGGCGGGCATCGAGGTCGTCCTGAAGGACGTGTCGCAGGAGGCTGCCGACAAGGGCAAGGCGTACTCCGCCGGTCTGCTCGACAAGGCGCTGGCGAAGGGCCGTACGACGCAGGAGAAGCGCGACGCGCTGCTCGCCCGGATCACGCCGACCGCCGACCCCGCCGACCTGGCCGGCTGCGACGCCGTCATCGAGGCGGTCTTCGAGGACACCGCGCTCAAGCACAAGGTGTTCCAGGAGATCGAGGGCGTCGTCGCCCCCGACGCCCTGCTCTGCTCCAACACCTCCACCCTGCCGATCACGGGGCTCGCCGAGGGGGTGAAGCGCCGGCAGGACTTCATCGGCCTGCACTTCTTCTCACCCGTCGACAAGATGCCGCTGGTGGAGATCATCAAGGGTGCGGAGACCGGCGACGAGGCCATCGCGCGCGCCTTCGACCTGGTCCGGCAGATCGCCAAGACGCCGATCGTCGTCAACGACTCGCGCGGCTTCTTCACCTCCCGCGTCATCGGCCACTTCATCAACGAGGGCGTGGCCATGGTCGGCGAGGGCGTCGAGCCGGCCTCGGTGGAGCAGGCCGCGGCCCAGGCCGGCTACCCGGCGAAGGTCCTCTCCCTGATGGACGAGCTCACCCTCACCCTCCCGCGGAAGATCCGCAACGAGACCCGCAAGGCCGTCGAGGCGGAGGGCGGCACCTGGCAGACGCATCCGGCGGAGGCCATGATCGACCGCATGGTCGACGAGTTCGGGCGTACGGGCCGCAGCGGCGGCGCCGGCTTCTACGACTACGCCGACGGCCGGCGGACGGGTCTGTGGCCGGGGCTCCGCGAGCACTTCACCAAGCCGGGGGCAGCCGCCGTTCCCTTCCGTACTGTGCCTTTCGAAGACATGCAGGAGCGGATGCTGTTCTCCGAGGCGCTCGACACGGTGCGGCTGCTGGAGGAGGGCGTGCTGACGTCCGTCGCCGACGCCAACATCGGCTCGATCCTCGGCATCGGCTTCCCGGCGTGGACGGGCGGCGTGCTGCAGTACATCAACGGCTACGACGAGGGCGCCGGCCTGTCGGCCTTCGTGGCCCGTGCGAGGGAGCTCGCGCAGGCGTACGGGGAGCGCTTCACGCCGCCCGCGCTGCTGGTGGAGAAGGCCGAGAAGGGCGAGACGTTCACGGACGTGTGAGCGTACGGAAGGGGCCGCCCGGTCGGGGGCGGCCCCTTCGCTGTTCGGTGCGGGCGGTCAGTTGACGACCGTGATGCCGTCCGTCACGACCTTCGGCCGGCCCGAGGTGCCGACCACCTTGACGGCCAGCGTGTGCGTACCGGAGCCCGACCAGTGCGCGGCCCAGACGGCCTGGCGGTACTGCACGGACGAGGACCTGAGGTCGATCGTCGCCTTCTTCACCCCGTCGAGGTAGACGTACGCCTGGCCCGAGTCGTACGACTTCGTCGCGATCCAGGCGACCGAGCTGCCGGTGAAGGTGAACTTCAGGCTGGCGCCCGCGGTGCTCGCGGCCAGGGCCTTGCCGCCCAGGTGGTTACTGCTGTACCTGGTGGTCCAGGGCAGCCAGCGTTTGGCACTGGTCTCCGGCACGATCGACGCCGCGTGGGCCGTGGAGTCCCACGTCGTGTGGCCCACCCAGTCGACGGTCTTCATCGTCCAGGTGGTGGTGGCCCCCGGCTTCACGCCCGCGTTCCAGGAGGTGGACGACGGGCCGAAGGTGGCGGCGCTGGGGGACGTCGCGTAGGTGGCGCGTACGCCGGTGTCGTCGGCCGCCGTCCAGTACAGCTGTACGGGGACGGAGGTGGAGGTGACGGTCCCCGTACGGGCCCAGTACCACACGCCCTTGCTGAAGTACGGGTTCGTCCAGTCCGACGCATAGGTGCGGATGGTGCCCAGCTTCGCGTACAGCGAGGCGCCCGGGCAGGCCGTGGCATAGACGTTGCGGTGGCCGCTCACCCGGTAGACGGAGGCCGTCTCGCCCTTCTTGTACGTGCCGTTGTCCACGCCGGCGACCAGGGACACCTTGGTGTTGGCCTTCACGCCCGTCAGGCCGAGCTTCCAGCCCGCCACCCGGCTCACCGAGGCGACGACGTTCGACTGGACGCTGTAGTTCGAGTAGTCGCCGATCGCCGCGACACCGGCCGTGTTGGTGTTGAACCCGAGCGTGTGCGCGCCGATCACCGGCTTGCTGATGCCGCCGTAGCGGCCCTCGTAGACCTTGCCGCACTTGTCGACGAGGAAGTTGTAGCCGATGTCGTTCCAGCCGTTGGTGAGCACGTGGTAGCGGTAGATGGAGCGGATGATCGCCGGAGCCTCGGAACACGAGTAGCTGTTGGCGTTCACCGTGTGGTGCACGAACACGGCCTTGACGCTCTCGCCGTACTCCGGCGGATCGGCTCGCAGCGACTCGTCCGCGCCCCAGCCGGCCCGCGAGACGACCGACGGCTGCGGCGCCGCCGCGAGCGTCTGCGGGCCGGCCTCGGCATACGGGGAGGCCGTCGACGGCGCGGGCTCGCCGGGGGAGACCAGCTCCATCCGGGCCTTGGACGGCAGCGCGGACACCGAGCCGTCGGCGTGCACGACGCGCGCCTCGGCCGCGTCGGACGGACCCGCCCACAGCGGCTCCGTGGTCCGGCGCTCGCGGGCCCTCGGCCCCTCCTCGACCTGCTGCGGCGTGACCTCCAGCGCCCGCCACGCCGACCAGTCGCCGCTCGCCGCGTCGCGGGTGCGGACCTGTGCGGTGCCGCCGAGGCCGCCCGAGGAGGCGGGCCAGGAGATGCCGATCAGGCTGAAGTCGTCGCTGCGCTGGGTGGCCGCCGCCGACGCGGCGCCGCTGGGTGCCAGCAGACCCGTCGCGGCCAGTGCGGCCGTCAGGAGCGGCACCGCCCAGCGGCGGCCCCGCATGAGGTGCACACGCATTTCGCTCCCCCGTTCGATGGACTGTCAATCGACAGGCGGAGCATGGCAACGGGGACGCGGACTCGGCAAGGGCGCCACGCGGAACGGCTGATTCGTATACGTGTCCGGTTGTGACAGACTCGCCGCCATGTCTGTGCCGAGGAAGCCGCCGACCAAGCTCACCGCGACGGTGCTCGACGCGCCGGACCCGCACCGTCTCGCGGTCTTCTACCAGCAGTTGCTGGGCTGGGAGATCACCGCCGACGAGCCGGGCTGGGTCAAGGTGAACCCGCCCGGCGGCGGAACGGGCCTGTCCTTCAGCGAGGAACCGCTCTTCCGCCGCCCCACCTGGCCCTCGGCCGAGGGCGCGCAGCAGATGATGATGCACCTCGACGTGGAGGTGGAGGACCTGGCCGAGGCGGAGGCGTACGCACTGTCCCTCGGCGCCCAACCGGCCGCCTTCCAGCCGCAGGACGACACCCGCGTGTTCTACGACCCGGCGGGGCATCCGTTCTGCCTGTGGGTGCGGACGTAGCTACCGGGGGGCGCCGTCCTCCTCGGCAGGGGAAGCCGGCCGCGACTCCTCCTCGGCCGAGGAAGCCGGTCGCGACTCCTCCTCCGCGGGGAAGGACGCCCTCAACTCCTCCCGCATCGACCGCTGGAAGGCCGTGACCAGCGCCTGGACGACCATCGGCTGCATATGGGCGGAGAGCGACTTCATCGTCTCCACCTGCTCCGGATCCGGTCCGCCCTCCCGGTACGGCTCCCACACCTCGTCCCGGAACAGCCGGGTCAGCTCGCGCGCCGCCTCGCGGGTGTGCGTGAGCACGACCTCCCGCGCGGCGAGGACCGTCCGCAGCGCGATGGGTACGTCGAGCAGCCGCACACCCAGGTGCAGCAGCGCGGGATCGGCCTGGAAGACGTCGGGGTCGTCCGTCCGCTCCAGCACCTCCATCGCGGCCAGCCGGTCCAGGTCGTCCTCGGTCAGCGCCCGCCCGGCCCGCTGCTGCAGCTCCGCACGGGTCGTACGGCGGGCGGTGTCCGGCTGCCAGGCGGCGACCAGGGCCCGGTGCAGTGCCAGATCGTCGGCGCTGAGGCCGTCCGGCAGCTGCCGTACGTACCGCTCGATGGCGGCCAGCGTCATGCCCTGGTGCTGCAGTTCCTCGATGAGGGCGAGCCGGGACAGGTGCTCCGGTCCGTAACGCCCCACCCGCCGGGGGCCGATGACGGGCGGGGGCAGCAGACCGCGGGTGGAGTAGAAGCGGACGGTCCGGACGGTGACGCCGGCGCGCGCGGCGAGCTCGTCCACTGTCAGGCCGGCGGCCTCCACCTGCTGCGTCATGGCGTAACAGTATTACTGTCCCACCAGTAGTGTCGCCCTGAAGCCGCAGGTGTACGAGGTGGCCGAGGCGCCGGCGCGGGCGGTCAGGCCAGCTTCTTCAGCAGTTCGGCGGCGACCGGGGTGGAGGAGGCGGGGTTCTGGCCGGTGACCAGCTCGCGGTCGACGACCACCTTCGGCGCCCACGGCTCGCCCGCCTCGACCTGCACGCCGGCCTCGGTGAGCCGGTCCTGCAGCAGCCACTCGGCCCGGTCGGCGAGGCCGCCCTGGATCTCCTCGGCGTTGGTGAAGGCGGCGACCCGGTAGCCCGCGAAGGCGTTGGTGCCGTCCTCCTGCTCGGCCGCCAGCAGCGCCGCCGGGCCGTGGCAGACCACGGCGAGCGGCTTGCCGGAGGCCAGCGTGTCGACGAGGAGCCGGCCGGAGACGGCGTCCGCGGACAGGTCCTCCATCGGGCCGTGGCCGCCCGGGTAGAACACCGCCGCGTAGTCGTCGAGGTCGACGTCCTCCAGCCGGATCGGGTGCTGCAGCTCGGTCATGGCGGCCAGGCCGGCGGCGACCTTGTCCGCGCCCTCCTGGCCGCCGTTGACCGCGGCGCCGAGGCTGGCCCGGTCGACGGTGGGGACGACGCCGCCGGGCGTGGCGACGACGACCTCGTGGCCGGCGGCCCTGAACGCCTCGTACGGTGCGACGGCCTCTTCGGCCCAGAAGCCGGACGGGTGCTTGGTGCCGTCGGCGAGCGTCCAGTGGTCGGCGCCGGTCACAACAAAGAGGATCTTCGACATGGTGCTTCTTCCGGGGAGTGGGCGGATGGTCTGCTCCCGACGGTAGGGCCGCCGACCGCGGCCTTCCAATGCGGAGACCGATGTCCGGGATAGGCATTCCTATGGCTCGGCGGGAATGCATGCGAGGATTGATGGGATGACAGACCGTGATGCCGCCGACGGCCATGTCCGGGGCAGGGACATGGCTCCCCGGGGAGCCGGGCACCAGGACCTCAACCTGCTGCGCACGTTCCTGGCGGTCTACCGGTCGGGGTCGTTCACCGGCGCCGCGCAGCTGCTGGGCCTGTCCCAGCCCACGGTGACCACCCAGATGCGCGCCCTGGAGAAGCAGACCGGGCGGGAGCTGTTCGAGCGGCTGCCGCGCGGCGTCGCGCCGACCGCGGTGGCCGACGAACTGGCCGCCCGTATCGCCGCGCCGATCGACGAACTCGCGGCGGCGGCCCGTACCCGGACCGAGGCGGGGGCCGTGGCCGCCCCGGTCCATCTGGCCGGTCCCGCCGAGCTGCTCTGCACCCGTGTGCTGCCCGCTCTGGCGCTGCTGGTCGCGGAGGGGGTGCGGCTGCGGGTCGTGGCGGGCCTGACCGCGCCGCTGCTCGACGAGCTGCGGGTGGGCCGGCACGACCTGGTGATCGCCACGTCCCGGCCCCGGGTACGGACGCTGACCGCACTTCCGCTGACGGACGAGGAGTTCGTCCTGGTCGCCGCCCCCGGCTGGGCCGGTCGTGTGACGGACCGGCTGGCCGCCGAGGGCCCCGCCGCGCTGCGCGCGGTGCCGCTGGTGGCGTACGCCGAGGAGTTGCCCATCGTGCGCCGCTACTGGCGCCACGTCTTCGGCAGGCGACTGGCCCGGACGGCCGCCGTCACCGTGCCGGACCTGCGTGGCGTCAGGGCGGCGGTGGCGGCCGGCGCGGGCTTCAGTGTCCTGCCCCGGTACCTCTGCCTGGAGGAGCTGGCGTCCGGCGCCCTGGTGCCGCTCCTCGAACCGGACGACCCGCCGATCAACACCGGCTATCTGGTCCAGCGGCCGGGCGTACCCGACAACCCGGACGTGATCCGCGTCCGCGACCACCTGCTGGGCGCGGGCCGCGGCTGGTGATCCCGCGCCCAAGTGCTGGTCCGTTCCGGGGAGATCGCGGCCGGCGCGGTGAGTTTTCCCGACGGGGCGGGTCTTACCAGGCATGACACTTCACGCGCCCATGCCGCCCGCCGTCGTGACCCTGCCCGAACGCCCCTACGTCGCCCTGCGCCGCACCTGCACCCTGCAGTCCATGGACGTCATCGCCGACCGCATCCCCGAGGTGCGGGCGTGGCTGGCCGAGCGGGGGATCGAGCCGGCCGGGCCGCCGTTCCTGCGGTTCGAGGTGATCGAGATGGAGAAGCAGCTGGTCGTGGAGGCCGGCTGGCCGGTGGCCGAGCCGGTGCCGGGCGACGGCACCCGGGACGGTGTGCGCGCCGGTGTCCTGCCCTCCGGGCGCTACGTCTCCCTCGTCCACCACGGGCATCCCGACCAGCTGGTCCCCGTGATCGGGGCGCTCCTGGTCTGGGCCCGCGAGCGCGGGCTCCGGTGGGACGTGGAGCGTACGCCGGAGGGTGACCGGTGGGGCTGCCGGCTGGAGAGCTACCGCACGGACCCGCGGGAGCAGCCGGACCCCGCCCAGTGGGAGACGGAACTCCAGTTCCGCCTCGCGGGCTGATCCGGCTGGCTCCGTGTAGGAGCCGCCTTGCTCCTACGAGGGGCCGCGCACCTGGCTCGGCGTCGCGTTGTCAGTGCCCCGCGCTAGCGTTGCGTGCCATGGGGGAGATCACGTATGTACGAGGCGACGCGACGGCTCCGCAGGCCAAGGGGGTCAAGCTGATCGCCCACGTCTGCAACGACCTGGGCGGCTGGGGCAAGGGCTTCGTGCTGGCGGTGTCGCACCGCTGGCCGGAGCCCGAGTCCGCCTACCGCCGGTGGCACCGCGGGCGCGCCGGCAACGACTTCGGGCTGGGGGCGGTGCAGTTCGTGCCGGTCGGACGGTGGCTCTGGGTGGCCAACATGGTCGGCCAGCGCGGTATACGCACCGGGAGCAAGGGAGTTCCCGTCCGGTACGAGGCCATCGACACCGCTCTCGGTACGCTGGGGGACAAGGCGCTGGAGCTGGGAGCCTCCGTCCATATGCCGCGGATCGGGTGCGGGTTGGCCGGAGGGAAGTGGGAGCGGATCGAGCCGCTGGTCGAGCACCGGCTGGTGGGCCGGGGCGTGGCGGTGACGGTCTACGACCACGACGGCTGAGGGAGGACGCGGATGCAATTGCTGCTCGCCGATGTCTGGATCGGCCCGGAGAAGCTCGGTCCGCTGCGGATCGACGTCGCCGCGGCCGTCCTGGGCCTGGTCGCCTTCGCCTGTGTGTCGCTCGTGCTCGCGAAGGTGCTGCTGCCCCGGATCAACGCCGTACTGCAGGCGCGGTACGAGGCGACCGAGGGCCGGCTGGAGCAGGCCGAGGCGCTGCAGGCGGAGGCCGACGCGGTCCGCGCCGACTATCTGGCCCGGCTCGCCGATGCCCGGCACGACGCCAACCGGATACGGCAGGCCGCCGCCGAGGAGGGCATGGCGGACCTCCTCCGCGACCGGGAGGAAGGGCGGCGCACCGCCGATGATCTCGTGGCCCGGGGGCGCGAGGAGCTGGCCCGCAGCCGCGCGCGGGCCGAGGAGGAACTGCGGCCGTACGTACGGGAACTCGCGGTGGAGATAGCCGAACGGGTCCTCGGCGAGCCCCTGGACCCGGGTCGCGGGCGGGGGTGACCCGGCCGCCCGCGACCGCCGCGCTCACTCCCCGGTGACGCCGTCCACGTTCTCCCGGAGCAGGTCCGCGTGGCCGACATGGCGGGCGTACTCCTCGATCATGACGAGGATGATGTAGCGCAGAGTCGGGGACTCGCCGCGGCTGTTGGTGAAGTTGCCGAGCTGGTCCAGCCCGCCTGTCTCCAGGGCCTTCGCGATCGTGGCGTCGGACCTGGCGACGGAGTCCTCCCAGAGCTGGAAGAGCTCCTTGGCCGAGTCGTCGGCCGCGGTCTCCCACTCCCAGTCGGGACGGGCGTCCCAGTCGACCTCGCTCCACGGCGGACCGGCCTCGGTGCCGAGCAGCCACTCGGCGAGCGTGGTGTCCTCGACGCAGGCCAGATGCTTGAGCAGTCCGCCCAGCGTCATGGAGGAGGGCCCGACCTTCTTGCGCAGCCCCGCCGCGTCCACATCGCGGCACTTCCAGGCCAGGGTGGCCCGCTGGAAGTCGAGGAACCCCAGCAGCGTGGCGGTCTCGTCGGCTGCGACGGGCGGCTTCGGCCTGCCCTGTTCATCTATGAATGGCATAGGCGGTGAGTGTAGGCGGCTCCGGAATTCCAAGATACCTGTACGCGGCGTATCACGCTGCGCTACCTTCTCCCCACGCCTCACGCTCCAACGCCCTCGGAGACACGCCCAGGTGAGCACCCCAGCACGACAGCGCCTGCCGAGACTCGCCCTGGTCCTGGCCGCGGCGACGCTGCTGCTGAGCATCACCGGCAGCGCCCCCGCCAACCCCCGGATCCCGCCGCGCACGGGCTTCGAGTCACGCCACGGCGCCTCGTGGACCACCCAGCCCGAGGAGCTCAGCTTCCTCACCGCCGTACGGCAGCGCAGCAGCCGCGTCAGCGTCGACACCATCGGCACGACCCGTCAGGGGCGGCCGCTGCGCCTGGTGCGGATCGGCGAGGCGCGGGCCAACGTGCTGCTGCTCATCTGCTCCCAGCACGGCGACGAACCCGCGGGCCGCGAGGCGTGCTTGACCACCATCCGCGATCTCGCGTTCGGCCGCGACGCGGCCACCAGACGGCTCCTCGCCACCACCACCGTGCTGGTCCTGCCCACCGCCAACCCCGACGGCCTGGCGCTGGAGCGGCGTACGAACTCCGAGAACGCGGACATCAACCGCGACCACCTCGTGCTGCGCACGGCGGAGGCGCGGGCCATCGCCGGGGTGATCCGGGACCACCACCCCGACCTCGTCTACGACCTGCACGAGTACCACGCCAACGAGCCGGTCTACGGCAAGGACGTACTGAGCCTGTGGCCCCGCCACGCGGGCGTCGTCGCGGACCTGCACGACGCCTCGGAGTCGCTGGCCACGGACTACATACGCCCCGCGGCCGAGCGGGCCGGCTTCTCGACCGGCGTCTACGGCATCTGGACCGACCCGGACACGGGCGAGCCGCTCCGGCAGGTGGCCGGCGACGGGCAGGAGCGCATCCTGCGCAACACGGCCGGGCTGAAGCACGCGGCGGCCGTGCTCGTCGAGACGCGCATCAACCCGGCCGGAAGGGTCCGCCAGGGCGCGGTGGTCAACAACCGCAGGGTCGCCACCCAGTTGGCCGCCCTGCGCGGTGCCCTCGCCTTCGAGGCGGCCGAGGGCGCCACGATGAGTGCCGCCAGCGCCGCCGCCTGGGAGGGCGACGGAGGTACCGGGCCGCTCTATCTGGGCGGTGCCGACAACGATCCGCCGCGCCGGGGCGCGACGCTCACCGAGCCGCTGTGCGGCTACCGGCTGGACGCCGAGCAGTTCGCCGAGGTCCGGGAGAGGCTGGCGCTGCACGGCATACGGGTGCGGCCGGCGAAGGACGACGGCGCGTTCGTACCGCTGCGCCAGCCGCTGCGCGCGCTGGTGCCCCTGCTGCTCGACAAACGGGCCGCGTTCCACCTGACCGAAGCCGCGCCGCTGCGCACCTGTTCCTGAGCGGCGGTCCGAGCACCGCGCGCACCTGCGACTGAGGGCCCGCCTCAGTCGCCCACCAGCTCCGCCACCTCGTCCGCGCACCCCCAGGCCACGGTGACGCCGGCGCCGCCGTGGCCGTAGTTGTGCACGATCCGCCGGCCGTCCGGCGCGGGCTCCACCTCCAGCCGCACCGACGGACGCGCCGGGCGCAGTCCCACCTTGTGCGCCAGCACCTCGGCGTGCGCGACCTCCGGGACGTAGCGGGCGCAGCGCTCGACGACGGCGGCGGCGACGGCCGGGTCCGGGGCGAGGTCCCAGGAGTCCTCCTCGGCCGTACCGCCGAGGACGAGGCCGTACGGCTGCGGCAGCAGGTACGTCGTGTCCGCCTCCGCCCACTTGGCGGCGACGTACCACTCCTCGACCCCCGGGTTCTCCACGACGACCAGCTGCCCGCGCACCGGCCGGACGGTCGTGTCGCCGACGAGGCGGCGGGCGCCCAGACCCGAGCAGTTGACGACGACCGGCGCGTCCGCCTCCATCAGCGAACCCGCCTCGCGCCGCTCGATCCGGCCGCCCGCGGCCTCGAGCCGCCGGGACAGATACGTGAGATGGGCGGGTACGTCGACCAGCGGCACCGTGGCCCGCAGGCCGTGCTCGTCCGCACCCCGGAGCTCGTCCGTACGGGCCTCGCGCAGCCCGTCGACCTCACGCGCCCACGGACCCACGTCCGCGAAGCCCGTGCCCGCCTCCGTCCCGGTGACCAGGCGGACCCCCGTCTCGTCCGGCCGCGCGGCCAGATCCCGGAAGACCTCCAGACCGCGCAGCGACCACGCCGACACCCGGTCCGCCGGTTCGATCCGGTACGGCCACCACAGTCCGCCGGCCACCGCGGAGGTCGTGGCGCCGAGCGGGTCCCGGGTCCACACGGACACCTGGTGGCCGGCCTCGACCAGCCGTACGGCGGAGGTCAGGCCCGTCACGCCGCTTCCGATCACGATCACATCAGCCATGCGGCCGAGTCTGGTTCATGGCCCGGACGGATCGGTAAGGTGGTGGCATGACTCACAACCTGGAGGCCCGGCCTCACACGCGATGAGCGGCAACCGGAGCGGATCGGGAATCCGCACCCGAAGCCCCCGCGAACTCCGCCGGATTCGCCGTCCCCGCGCCCACTCCTGCTGGGACCATCTCTATGCCGCACCCCTGTGGCCGCTGCACGGCGCCAACCTCGGCACCCTCCTGCGCACCTGCGACGCCGTGGGCGCCTGTCTGACCGTGCCGCGCTTCCCCTGGGTCCCGGAGGCCGTGGCCCGCGGCAACACGCTGCGCCGCCGGCCGTGCGTGCACTGGACCGGCGACCCTCTCGGCTGGCTGGAGAAGCAGCGCGAACGCGGCACGCACATCCTCGGCGTGGAACTCGCGGAAGAGGCCACCCGCCTGGCGGACCTCACTCCGGCCCGCTCCCCGACGGTGATCGTCCTCGGCCACGAACAGCACGGCATTCCGCCGGAGGCGCTGGACCTGCTCGACGAGGTGGTGGAGATACCGATGGTCGGCACGGGGGCCAGCCTCAATGTGGCGGTGGCGGGCTCACTGGTGCTCTACAAGTCGGCCGGGCTGCTGTGACCGGCCGGTGCCGGTCGCTACGGTGACCGGCACCGCGCCGGTGCTGCTGACTCGTTGCGGAGGAGGCGAGGGTCGAACTCGCACGGGTGTTACCCCCAACGGTTTTCGGGACCGCGGCCGGCGCCGGCTGTCGGCTGGCTCCTCCGGGGGACTTGCGCGGAGAGTGCGCGGATCGAACGCGCGCGGGCTGTCACACCCGACTACGGCTTAGCAAGCCGCTGCCTTACCACTCGGCCAACTCTCCAGGGCCACAGGGCCGCAGGGCCTCTGGGCTTCAGGCGCGTGACGAGCGCCCTGAACGGGACGGCTGACTGCTCATCGCGGGCGCTCCCTTCCCGAGTGGTGCCGCGTCGGTGATCCCACTGTGGCCGGTCGCCCGGCCGCCGGGCAAGCGAATATCGGCGTTGTCAGTGGCGGGCGTTAGTGTGCGGGGCATGGGGAGGTTCGAGCCGGTTCCGGCCTGTCACGAGTGGACGCCGCCACTGCCCGCCGCGCGGGGGGCACGGCCGCTCGCGGCCATGCGCTCCTGGCAGGACGGGCGCTGCGCCGTCTGCGGACTGTGGGAGGCGCTGGTCGTCGACCACCATCACGCCTCCGGGCTGATCCGGGGCCTGCTGTGCGGCGCGTGCAACACGGCGGAGGGGAGACGCACCAGCCTGTACGACCAGCCCTACGGCGCCTACCGGGAGCGCCCGCCCGCGCTGATCCTCGGCCTCACCGAGGCGTACCCGCAGCGGGCGCGCGACGCCTACTACTACGAGCTGGGGGAGCCCCCGGAGGATCCGGCGCTCGCGGCCCGCGTGCTCGCCCATCTGATCCGCCACCCCCCGCGCCGCCCCGGCCGGCCGGTGGAGATACCCGGGCTGCCCGGGCAGTACGTCGTGGGTGACGGGATGCGGCGGATAGCCTCCCGCCTGGCCGCGGACGGCTGAGAGCGGTCGGGTACGATCCCGCACAATGCCCGGGTGTAGCGCAGTGGAAGACGCGCCCCTGAGCTCCGGGGGAGGACGTCGGTTCGAGTCCGGCCTCCCGGGCAGGCCGCACGGACCGCGCCAGCGGGCCGCGCCGCACGGTCCCGTAGCGCAGAGGCAGACGCTCCGCCTTGCCAAGGCGGCCACGCCGGTTCGAATCCGGTCGGGACCTCGTGGACGCGATGACGGACGACGAGCTCGCCGCCTTCGACCGGACGGTCGCGAGGCTCCGAGCGCTGCCCGTCGACGACCCCGTCCGGCTGCGAGCCGAGCAGGTCGCCTCGTCCTTCGCCCGCGACGGGCGGCTGCGGCGGCGCAAGGGGCGCAAGGAGGAACGCCTCGCGGCAGACGCCGCCGCGCTCGCCGCCACCGCCACCGGCGCTGTGGACCGGCGTGAGGACGCGCCGCTGGGGGCCGCGGGCACGGGCGGGGAGCTGCGCCGGGCGCAGCGCTGCTATGTGTGCAAGCGCTTCTACCAGCGGCTCGACGGTTTCTACCATCTGCTGTGCCCGGACTGCGCCGCCGACAACTCCGCCCGGCGCGCGCTGCGCGCCGATCTGCGGGGGCGGCGGGCGCTGATCACCGGTGGCCGGGTGAAGATCGGTTTCCAGCTGGCGCTGATGATGCTCCGCGACGGCGCCGAGGTCCTCGTCACCACCCGCTTCCCGCACGACACCCTGCGCCGCTTCCAGGCCGCCGAGGGCGCCGACGGCTGGCTCGACCGGCTCGGCGTCATCGCCGTCGACCTGCGCGATCCGCGGCAGGTGCTGGGCGTGTGCGAGCAGCTGCGGACCTCGGGCGAACCGCTCGACATCCTGGTCAACAACGCCGCGCAGACCGTGCGCCGGTCGCCCGGGTCGTACGCCGCGCTGGCCGCGGGGGAGGGGGAGGGGCTGCCGCGCGAGGTGCTCGCCGCGCCCGGCTTCCGGCCGATGACCGCGCTCCCCGGCGGGCCGGGTGCGGCCGGGGCGCTGGCCCTGGTACTGGACACGACGGACGAAGCCGGGCTGCTGCCCCACACGGACGTGGGCGGGTTGCTGCCTGGCACGGATGAGGCCGGGTTGCTGCCCGACACGGCGCCCGTCAACTCCTGGTCCGCGCGCCTCGGCGAACTCGACCCGGCCGAGGTACTGGAGACCCAGCTGGTCAACTCGCTGGCCCCGGCGCTGCTGTGCGACCGGCTGCTGCCGCTGCTGCTCGCCGCGCCCCGCGAACGCCGCTACATCGTCAACGTCACCGCCGTCGAGGGCCGCTTCACCGTCCGGAACAAGACGGACGGCCACCCGCACACCAACATGGCCAAGGCCGCCCTCAACATGCTCACCCGCACCTCCGGCCCCGCCCTCGCCGAGCACGGCGTGTACATGTGCGCCGTCGACACCGGCTGGATCACCGACGAGAACCCGCTGCCGAAGAAGGACCGGATCGCCGCGAACGGCTTCCGCACCCCGCTGGACGTCGTGGACGGCGCGGCCCGCGTGTACGACCCGATCGTGCGCGGCGAGGCGGGCGATCCGGTGGCCGGAGTGTTCCTCAAGGACTACCAGGAGGCGGCGTGGTGACCGGACCCGACGACGCGACGGACGACGGGCAGCAGACGCCGGGGATTGGGGACACCCCGTACTTCGCCGGCATCGGACCCGTCTCGCCCCGTTCCCCCGCCGACCTCGACCCGCTGCTGCACTGGCTGCGCTCGGGCCGGGAGGCCGTGGAACGCACCGACTTCCCGGCCGGCACCGCCCTGCCCGACGGCCGTCTCGACCTGTGCAAGCAGCAACTCGGCCCGGACGGCGCCGCGCTCGTCGCCGACGCGCTGCGCCCGGGGCCCGTACGCCATCTGCTCCTCGGCACGGACGGCCTCGGGGACGACGGCGCCGACGCGGTCGCCGGGAAGGCCGCCGAGGCGGAGGTGGAGACCCTCTACCTGGGCTGCAACGGCATCTCCGCCGAGGGCGCCTGCCGCATCGCCGACCAGCTGCGCGGCTCCCCGCAGGCGGTCAGCGGCGTCTGGCTGAAGCGCAACCCCCTCGGCCCCGCCGCCGGTGAGGCGGCGGCCGAACTCCTCCAGGCGGCCCGGTCGCTGCGCACCCTCGACCTGGTGCAGACCGGCCTGACGCCCGCCGGACTGCGGGTGCTGGCCGACGCCCTGATCGCCGCGTCCGGCGCGGGCCGCCGTATCGAGCGGCTCTACGCCGGGGGCAACGCCCTGGGTCCGGCAGGCGCGTCGGCGATCGCGCCGGCCGTCGAGGCGGGCGCCGTGGGCGAGTTGTACCTGTCGGCGGCGCGACTCGGCGACGAGGGCGCCGAGGTGCTGGCCGACGCGCTGACCCGTTCACCGCACGGCCGTCTCCGGCGGCTGTCGCTGGCAAGCAACGGCATCGGTCCGCGGGCCGCCGCCCGGCTGGTGGCAGCCGCCGTGGGCGCCGGCGTCGAGGTCTGCGACCTGGGCAGGGTGCGTGCCGCGGGCGCGCTGGGCGCGGCCGACAACGCGCTCGACGAGGCCGCCACCACCGCCATCGCGGCGGCGCTCGCCGAGGGGCGGCACCGGCTGACCCACCTCGTGCTGTCGAACACCGGCATGCGCAGCCGCCAGGCGCTGCCCCTGCTGGCCGGCGCGGGTCGGGCGGTCAGCCCCACGCGCTACCTCCTCGGCAAGGGCATCGCCAGCAGCGTCCGCCGCCGCCTCGACGCCCTCAGCGGCTCCCTGCCGCAGCTGCCGCCCGTCCCCGCCGACGTGGCGGCCATCCGCAGCGTGCACCGCACCCCGCCACCGGAGCCGGCCTGAGCACCCGCCACCGGAGCCGGCCTAGCACCCCGCCACCGGAGCGCCCGGCCCGAGCGGGCAGAGCACCCCGCCGGCCCGAGTCCGACGCCCGAGCTGCCGTCAGCCCGCCCCGCCCGCCGGGGGCAGCTGCGCGAACACCTCGATCCAGAACCGCTGCGCCTTCTCCGGCGCTCCCACCAGATACGTCGACCGCAGCTTCGGCGGCAGCAGCGCCACGAGCCGCACGACCACCTTGCGGTACCGCTTGAGCTGCGACAGCTCGGCGTTCGACAGCACCTGGTGCACCACATCGCTGTCGTTGCCGCCCTCGGTGGACGCCGCGGCGGCCCGGCGCAGCCGCGCCTCCCACGCGCCCACGTTCTCCGCCAGCTCCCGCAGCCCCGTCACCGGCCGGTCGTTGAGGCGGTCGATCAGCGATGTCAGCGGCACAGGCGCGTACTCGCCCTCGCCGAGGTAGATCGTGCCCAGCTCCAGCGGCAGCCCCCGCCGGTGCAGCTTGATCAGCCGCTCCAGCGTCCGCTTGGTGATCCAGGCCCGGCCGTCCTCGTCGATGTCGTGCTTCCACCACTCCAGCACCGTCTCGGCGACCGGCCCGTACTGCTCGATCAGCCACTCGTTCGCCGGGATGTCCTCGGGCTCCACCGTCAGCGAGACGGTGAACCGGGTCGCCTGGGCGATGTTGTTGCGGGACACCAGCAGCTTGCGGCCCAGATGGTACGGCGGGTTCTGGATGGCTATCTGGGCGCGCAGGTTCTCGATGGGTCGGCCCGCCAGCGACCACTCCTGGGTGATCTCCATGAGCTTGGCGAACGCCGCCTTGTCCTTGGGACGGTTGTACTCGTCCCAGACGATCGCCTTCGGCTCAGGGCCGGTGAACGGCAGCGCGAGCAGGTTCTCCAGCGAACCGTCCGTCGCCGGGATCGGCGCGCACAGGTCCTCGACGTTGGTCACCGGCAGCGAGAAGTACAGCGGATCGCGGCCCAGGCCCTCGCGCACCTCCTGGCGCACCAGCTCCGTCTTGCCGCAGCCGGGCGGCCCCTGGAGCAGCACCGACCAGCGGTTGCGCAGCGCCGCGCGCACCACCCGGCGTACCGGGTCCGGAACGGTGGCGGGGTTCGGCACGTCGAGGGCCTTGGCGATCCGGTCGAGGATCTCCGCCGTGCGGTCGGGCGTGCCGCGCCCCTGGTCCTCGGCCAGGCGCAGCCGCTCGCCGTTGATCAGCGGCAGGCCCCAGCGCAGGGGGAAGCCCTCGCGGGCGCACGCCAGGAGGTGGTCCAGGGTGCGCGGCGCGAGCAGTTCGCGCAGTCCGGGCGTCAGCGAGGCCCACACCGCGAACACGCCGTCCAGGTTCCACGGGCGGTACTTGGCGCGCAGCTTGCCCCGCCACGCGGTGTCGTTGGCGGTGATCTTGAGCGTCACCATCCGGTCGAGGATGGCCAGATCGCTGCGCCGCGCGGAGGTCTCCGCCAGCGACTCGTTGTCCGTGAGGAACACGCCGATGCACCCCAGCGCGCGCAGATCGTGCTCGCCCAGCGTCCAGTTGCAGGCGATCTGCATCAGCTGCGACTGGATGGTCTCCCCGGCCTGCAGCGAGTCGTCGATGAGCAGCACGAACGGCCGGCCCGGCTTCAGCTGCGCCATCACCAGCTGCCGCAGCACCAGCGCGCCCGTCTGCGCGTCCCGGACCGGGGCGTTGACCAGCAGGTCGTCCGGCGTCAGATTCGCCGCCGGTACGAAGGCCAGCTCCGCGTCCGGGTACGCGCGCGGGATGTGCGAGAAGAACGTCGACGTCTTGCCGATGCCGTGCTCGCCGAAGATCTGCCCCGTCTGCCCCATCTCGATCATCGCGTCGATGAACTGCTCCAGCTTGGACAGGGTGCGCTGGGGGCGGGTGGTGGTCGTCATCGGTCTCCTGTCGTCACACGGTGGCAGGCCATGGGCGGGGTGTGCGCGTCCGGCCAGTCGTCGCCGCCCTCGGTGATCAGCCAGATCCACTTGTCGGGCTCGGCGGGGGTGATGTGCGGGGCGTAGCCGTCGGTGAGGACGACCACGGCGTCCGGCTTCTCGTCGAAGAACTCGCCGTCCACGGCCGTGCGCCCCTCCACGTAGTCGGCGACCGCCTGGAAGCTGGTGCCCCCGCCGCCGTACACGCGCTCACCCGCCTTGAAGGGCATCACGACGCCGTCGAACGACAGCCAGTGCGCCTCCACCCCGTCGATCCGGCCGACCAGTTCGGTCAGCCACCGCACCACGCCGTGCGGCATCGAGCCGGAGGTGTCGTACGCGACGACGAGCACCTTCGTGCGTATCGGACCCCGGCGCGAGAGCATCGGGTCCTGGCCGAGCGCCGCCAGCAGGGCGCCGCGCTTCTTCGGGTAGACGAGCCGCTCGCCCTCCTGGAGCTTCGAGGCGAGGACGTCGACCAGCCACCGCTGCCACCAGTCGACCTGCCGGGTGGCGGAGGTCCGGCCGCGGAGAGCGCCCGCTCCCAGGCGGCCCCAGATGCGGCTGGCGCGGTCCGAGGCGCCGTCGGTCCGGTTCATCAGGTCGACCAGCTCACCCTCGGCCGCCGGGTGGCCGCGGCGGGCGGCGAGCAGGGAGTTGAGCAGTACGGAAGACGCCGTGGCGTCCACGGTCTCCTGGTCGGCGGGGACACCCCCGGCCATGAGATGGATGCACCGATCGTCGGGCACCGGAGGGTTCAGCATGCGCTTCAGCTCGCCGTAGATCGTCATGTCGGTCTCGGTGAACCGGTCGTAGGACAGCGGCTGCAGGCCCTGGCCCGTCAGATCCGCCTCGTACGCCGCGTGGACCTCCTTCGGGTCCACGCCGGTGGGGCGGCCGTCCAGCAGCGGGAGTCCGGTGCGGGCCAGCCGCAGCAGGGCCACGTGGTTGATCGACACCTCGCAGGCGACCGTGAACACCGGGTCCTCGCGCAGCTCCTCCTCGGCGAAGAGATGGCGCTGGACCAGATGCCGGGCCTCGTGGAAGAGGACGAACTTCACGCCGTCCAGGCCGAGTCCGACGAAGAAGGCCGGGTTGTAGAGCAGCAGGCAGCTGCCGTCCCCCGAGGCCACCACGGCGGCCGTGGCGATCGCCGTGGTGGGGACCTGGTGGCGGCACTTGGAGTACAGCCACGACGTGACCGCGGACTCGCTCATGCCGAAGTCCAGCAGCGCGGCCTCCTTGAGCCGCGTGGCCTCCGCGACCGTCTCCGCGTCCGCCGGCCGCCAGCGCTCCAGAGCGCGCCGGTCGGCCAGATCCACGACATGGCGGTGTACGGTCCGCTCCTCGCCGTAAGCCATGGTCAGCACCCCCGTGGTCAAGCTTGACCCATTGGTATCAGGGGGTGCTGACAATTTCCGCGCGGGCGGCGGGTGGGGCCGAGGCGGGCGGGCCGCCGCCCGGGCCGGGTTACCGGGCGACGACGGTGAACTCCGCCGTGCGGACGGTGTCCTCGTGCTTGAAGTCGAGGAAGAGCCGGTACGTCCCCGGCCCGGGCACCTGGGTGTGGAAGGCGATCGACGGCCCCGGCTCGGTCACGCCGTCGCCGGGCTCGCCCTCGGGGTGCACGTGGACGTAGGCCAGGTCGCCGGCGCGCAGCACCACGAGGTGGCCGTACGCGGCGAGATAGGGCTGGAGGTCCGTGACGGGCTCGCCGCCCCTGCTGACGGTCAGCCGCAGCTGCCGGCCTTCGCCGGCGGCCGGTTCGCCGTCGAGGGTGACCTCGTAGCCGTCCACGGCGAACACGGCGGCGGGCGGCGGCGTGGGGCGCGGCGTGTAGTGGCCGGCGACCGCGAGGTCGGCGCCCAGGGTGAGGGTGCGGCCGAGGGCGGCCGGGGCGAAGTCGGTGAACACCCGGTAGGCGCCCGCCTCCGGCAGGTCGACCTTCGCCGACCAGGTGCCCTCGGCGTCCTCGGCCGGGTGCAGGTGCCAGAAGCCGGTGAGTTCGCGGTTGGCGATGATGAGGTGGATCTTCTTGTCGTGGACCGGGGTCAGATCGCGGACCGGCCGGCCCTCCGGACCGAGGATCCGGAAGCGGAGCTCCTGCCGGCCGGCGGGGAGGACGGTCGCGGCGAGCGCGAGGGTGTAGCCGTCCTCGGTGATCTGCAGCCCGCCGGGGAAAGCGGGGGCGGCGTGACCGGCGTGCTCTGCGTGACCCTGGTGGCCGGCGTGCTCCCCGTGTCCACTCTGCCCCGTGCCGCCCGCAGCGATGTGACCCTCGTGACCCTCGTGCCCGGCGTGTCCGTGGTGACCGGCGTGTGCTGCGGCGTTCATGATGATCTCCACCGTTCGTTCGGATGTCGTGCGCGTCCTTGTGATCACTCAGAACCATATACCCCCAGGGGGTATTCCGCAGACCGGTCCGACATGACCCGGATCACATCCCCGGCCTGATCCCCAGCCACGTCAGCACCGCCAGCACCCGGCGGTTCTCCTGCGCCGAAGGGTGCAGCCCCAGCTTCGCCATGATGCTCGCGACGTGCGTCTCCACGGTCCGCGCGGTCAGCCACAGCCGCTCGGCGATGCCGGCGTTCGTCCGCCCCTCCGCCATCAGCGCCAGCACGTCGCGCTCCCGGGGGGTGAGCCGCGCCAGCGGGTCCCCGGCGCCCGTGGGGCCGAGCAGCGCCGCGACGACCTCCGGGTCGAGGGCCGTGCCGCCGGCTGCGACGCGGCGCAGCGCGTCGAGGAAGTCGTCCACGTCGAAGACGCGGTCCTTCAGCAGATAACCGAAGCGGCCCCCGGTGACGAGTTCCAGCGAGTGCCGGGTCTCCAGATGCTGCGACAGCAGCACGATGCCGAGGTCCGGCCGGCCCTCCCGCAGCGTGCGCGCGGCGCGGGCGCCGTCATCCGTCCGGTCCGGCGGCATCCGGATGTCGACGACGGCGAGTTCGGGCGACGTCGCCTCCACGGCCGCCAGCAGCGACGGCGCGTCCTGGGCCTTGGCCACGATCGTGTGGCCGGCGTCCGCCAGCAGCCGGGCCAGTCCCTCCCGGAACAGCGCCGAGTCCTCGCCGATCACGATACGCACGGCAGCACCGCCTCCACGACCGTTCCCCGCCCGGCGGGGCTCACCACCCGCAGCGAGCCGCCGATCGCGGCGACCCGGTCGGCCAGTCCCGAGCCGGCGCGCAGTGCCGCGCCGCCCCGTCCGTCGTCGCTGACCCGCACCACCACGTCCTCCTCCGCCCGGGCCACCCGGATCCCGACCCGGTTCGCCTCCGCGTGCTTGACGGCGTTGGCGACCGCCTCGCTCACGACGTAGTACGCGGTCGTGGCGATGTCGTCGGAGAGGACGCCGTCGTGCACGTCCACGTCGACGGGCATCGGCACGCCCCGGATCAGCGCCGCGAGCGCCGCCCGCAGACCGTCGTCGAGGCAGCTCGGGCGCAGCCCGTGGGCGATCTGGCGCAACTCGGCCACGGCCGTGCCCAGTTCGGCGACGCTCTGGTCGAGCAGCGCGTCCACGTCCACCGTCCCGTCGTCCAGATGCCGCTGGGCGAGGCGGATCGCCATGCCGAGCGAGACCAGCCGCTGCTGCGCGCCGTCGTGCAGGTCCCGTTCCAGCCGCCGCCGTTCCTCGTAGCCGATGCGCAGCAGCCGGGCCCGGCTGGACTCCGCCTCGTGCAGGGCGCCCGCGAGCTCCAGCCGCAGGCGTACGACCTCCACCAGCGTCGCCGACCAGTCCGCGACCCGGCGCAGCAGGTCCGGGGAGACGTATCCGCCGCCGGGGACGAGCAGGCCGATCACCGCGCCGTTCAGCTCGACCGGCACACCGGCCGCCGAGGCGACGGGAGCGCCGTCGCCGTCCACGAACCCCTCGGTGCCCGGCACCGAGTAGCCCACCCGCAGCGCCGGATCGCGCAGCGCCGTCCGCAGGGTCCGCTGCAACTCCTCCGGCCGCGCCCGCCCGCCGCCCAGATCGCGGTGCAGCGCGTCGATCGCCGTCCGTGCGGCGCGGCGCAGCGGATACAGGCGCCGGTCCACGCCGCGCTGCACCCGCCGTCGCAGCGGGTTCAGGACGACCGCGCACATCGCGGTGCCGACGGCTGCCGCCGCGGCGGAACCGCGCCCGAGCACCAGCCCGGCGGACAGCGCGCTCACGGCGTACACCCCGAGCAGCGCCACGCTGAGCAGCCCCCAGCCGACGGCGCCGGCCAGCGCCTTGTCCACGTCGTACAGATCGTGCCGCAGCACCGCCACGCCCGTCGCGAGCGGGATGCCGACGAGGGAGACGATGCCCGTCGCCACGCTGAACCACTGCGGGCTTCCCCACAGCAGGATCTCGGCCCCGCACACCAGCGGGTACGCCGCCACGCCCAGACCGGCCAGCGCCAGCCACTTGATCCGTGCCCGCAGCAGCCGGTCACCGCGCCGGTAGCGGACGACGAGGGAGAACGCGCAGGCGAGCACGAGCCCCAGGGTCAGGAAGAACAGCACGTCCGCCGGTACGTCCGTCCACGCGGGCGGCGCGGGGAAGGGGCGCTCGACTCCCTCGAGCGGCGGCTGGAAGGGCTCGTCGCTGAACGCGCCGCCGACGTGCGCGAACGCGACGCCCGCGACGAGCGCCGGGGCCACCCACCGCCAACGCGGGCCCGGCACCCGGCCGTCGGGGAAGTACAACAGCAGCAGCGCCACCGCCGCCAGCACCCACAGTGCGCTCTCCGCCAGCACCGCCGCCGGCCGGCCGAGGGACTCCAGGGTGTCCGGCCGGTCAGCCAGCACCTGCCAGCCGATCTCCTTCGTCACGGTGAACGCCCCGGCCAGCCCCAGCAGGGCCAGCAGCAGCCCCACCCTGTTCTCCGGGCGCCGCCGGCTGATCAGCACGCCCAGCACCGAGGCGGCGGGCGCCACGGCGAGCCCCACGGCGAGATTGACCAGTGAGGTCTTCGTCGGTGCCAGCGCCGCCCCCGCGATGGCGGCGAGCAGGAAACCTCCGGTCAGCAGTGACACGGAGAACGTGAGCCGTCGCGCCCGGTCCATGGCGGCAATGTACGGCAGCGGACGGTCCGTCACCTCCGTGCCGGTACGGAGGAATTGATCCGCGCCCGCACCGAAGACCCGCCGCGCGCCGGTCCGTAGCGTCGCTGCCGTCGGACTGAAGGGCTCTCGGAACCGAGGAGTCACCATGCAAACGCAACCTGCCGGCACGGCCGCCGCCGTCGAACCCCTGCGATCCGCGGGCCCCACCGTGCGACCCGCACTCGTCACCACGGTCGCGACCGCGCTCGCGCTCGGCGCCGCCACGGTGGCCGGCGTGCTGCTGTGGCAGCCGTGGACGGAGCGCGACGATTTCGCCTACGACGCCGTGGAGCCCGTCCGCGACGCCGCGTGGGCCGGCTCCGCCCTCGACGGCTTCGGCTTCGCCGTCGCGTGCGGCGCGCTGTCGGTGCTCGTCTGTCTCGTCGCCGCCGCGCGGGGCGCCCGCTGGGCGCATGCGGGTGCCGTCCTGACGACGCTGGGCGGGATGTTCTTCGCCGCGGGCATCTTCGCCTTCGGGGCGCTGGGCTGGTACGCCACCAGCACCGACGCCCTCTCCGCCGGTGCGGGCGCGGGGCTGCTGACGTACGTCGAGGACCATCCGGAGCGGGTGGCCGCGCCGCAGCTCGCCGGGTTCCTGCTGACCACCGTCGGCCTGCTGCTCCTGGCGACCGCGCTGGGGCGGGCGCGGGCCGTCCCGCGGTGGCTGCCGGTGGCCCTCGCGGTGCTGACGGTGGGGCAGTTCGCGCCGGTGCCGTCGCGCGGGCTCGATCTGATCCAGGTCGTCCTGATGGCGGTCCTCGTCGCATCCGCCTGGTACCTGCGGCGGGCCGCGCTCAGGCCCTAGGATCACGGGCAAGGCGGGACGTAGCGCAGAGGCAGGCGCATGGGACTCCAGATCCCAAATTCACGCTGGTTCGAATCCAGCCGTCCCGCCCCTCAACTCCCTTCGCGGATCAGCGGACAGTGGGTCTGCGGATCCGTGGGCCAGGGGATCAGCGGGCTCAGACCCCGCTGATCGCGCGCGTCGTCACCAGAAGCTCCGGCACCGTCCCCGAGAACGTCGGCAGCAACTGCGCCAGCACCGCCCACGCCTCGGGGCTCGGGCCCAGCGCGTCGATGAGCGGGCGCAGCGGCTCCAGCGCCTCCTCCAGGCGGTGCGGGAACGCCCAGGCGCCCAGCGCCAGGACCTGCAGGACCTGGTGGGCCGGGCGCCAGGACTCGACGTACTCCCGGGGCCCGGCGACGACGCCCGCCTGGCGCAGGCGGTGGCGGAACTTGGGATGGTCGCCGAACTGCTCGCGCAGCGCGGGCGGGCAGTCGATCCGGATCGACAGGTTCCAGCGGGCGTAGCCGGGCAGCGGCCGGTCCCGGTCGGCGGAGGCGATCCGCGGCCAGTCCCGGCGGGTGACCGCGTTGGCGGTGTGCCGGCCGTGCGTCATGGTGCGGACGGCGTACAGCTCCGCGATCAGGTCGAAGTCCTCGCCGTCCAGCGGGAACTCCGGCATCGCATACCACTGCCGCAGCTCCTGCCGTACCGGCACCCGCTCGGTCGCGCCCGGCGCGTAGGGGAGGCCGAGCAGGATGTCGCGGCGGACGGCGAGGGACGTCCGGGCGGCCTGGAAGACGACGGTCCGAAGTTCCGGCAGATCGCTCTCCAGCATCCACAGCAGCGCCGAGGCCGGCGCGCCCGGACGGTCGAGGATCCGGCCGATGCGCCACGGATCGCGCTGCCGGGGCGCGATCGGCCCCTCGGTGAGGCCGAGCCGGTCGAAGACCGGCGCGGCCCCGTCGCCCACCTGCTCCAGCAGCAGCCGGAGGCTGCCGGCGTCCCCCTCCGCTATCAACTCAGCGCCGGCCCTTCCCCTGGCCGTTGCCGCCGCCCAGCAGGCCGGCGCGGCGCAGTGCGTCGGCCATCGCGCTGTTCTCCGGCGCCGCCTCACGCCGGCCGCCGCCCTGCCGCTGCTGCTGACCGCCCCGGCCGCCGCCCTGGCCTCCCTGACCGCCACGGCCGCCGCCGCCCTGGCCACCCTGACCGCCCTGGCGCTGACGCGGGGCGCCACCGCCTCCGGCACCGCGGCGGGCACCGCCGCCGCCCGACTGGCCCGCGGGCTTGCCCGGCTCGTCGTCCAGGCGCAGCGTCAGCGAGATCCGCTTGCGGGGGACGTCCACCTCCAGGACCTTCACCTTCACGATGTCACCCGGCTTGGCGACCTCGCGCGGGTCCTTGACGAAGGTGCGGGACATCGCCGAGACGTGGACCAGGCCGTCCTGGTGCACACCGATGTCGACGAAGGCGCCGAACGCGGCCACGTTGGTCACCACGCCCTCGAGGATCATGCCGGGCGCGAGGTCGGAGATCTTCTCGACGCCGTCCTTGAAGGTGGCCGTCTTGAACGCCGGACGCGGGTCGCGCCCGGGCTTCTCCAGCTCCTTCAGGATGTCCGCCACCGTGAGCGCACCGGCTGCCTCACCCACGAAGCTCTCCGGCCTGAGGGAGCGGAGCATCTGGGAGTTGCCGATGAGGGCCGCGACCTCCGTGCCGCTGGTCTTCGCCATCTGCCGCACCACCGGGTACGACTCGGGGTGCACGGACGAGGCGTCCAGCGGGTCGTCGCCGCCGCGGATGCGCAGGAAGCCCGCGCACTGCTCGAACGCCTTCGGGCCGAGCCGCGGCACATCCTTCAGCGCGGAGCGGCTGCGGAACGGGCCGTTGGCGTCCCGGTGCGAGACGATGTTGTCGGCCAGGCCCGAGCCGATGCCGGAGACCCGGGCGAGCAGCGGGGCGGAGGCGGTGTTGAGGTCGACGCCCACGCCGTTCACACAGTCCTCCACGACCGCGTCGAGGGAGCGGGAGAGCTTCACCTCGGACAGGTCGTGCTGGTACTGCCCGACACCGATCGACTTCGGGTCGATCTTCACCAGTTCGGCCAGCGGGTCCTGCAGCCGGCGGGCGATGGACACCGCGCCGCGCAGCGACACGTCCATGCCCGGCAGCTCCTGCGAGGCGAACGCGGAGGCCGAGTAGACCGAGGCGCCGGCCTCCGACACCATCACCTTGGTCAGCTTCAGCTCCGGCTGGGCGGCGATCAGGTCGGCCGCCAGCTTGTCGGTCTCCCGGGAGGCCGTGCCGTTGCCGACGGCGATCAGCTCGACCTGGTGCTCGCGGGCCAGCTTGGCGAGGACGACGAGCGACTCGTCCCACTTCTGCTGCGGGACGTGCGGGAAGATCGCCGTGGTGGCGGCGACCTTCCCCGTGGCGTCCACGACGGCGACCTTCACGCCCGTACGGAAGCCAGGGTCCAGGCCCATCGTGGCGCGGGTGCCGGCGGGGGCGGCCAGCAGCAGGTCGCGCAGGTTCGCGGCGAAGACGTCCACCGCCTCGTCCTCGGCGGCCGTACGCAGCCGGGTGCGCAGGTCGATGCCCAGATGGACCAGGACCCGGGTGCGCCAGGTCCAGCGGACGGTGTCCGCCAGCCACTTGTCGGCGGGGCGGCCGCGGTCCTGCACGCCGAAGCGGGCGGCGATGGCCCGCTCGTACGCCGTGGGGCCCTCGGCCTGCTCCTCCGTGTCCGGCTCCAGGTCCAGGTCCAGGACCTCCTCCTTCTCGCCCCGGAACATCGCCAGGATGCGGTGCGAGGGAAGGTCCGTGAACGGCTCCGCGAAGTCGAAGTAGTCGGCGAACTTGGCGCCGGACTCCTCCTTGCCCTCGCGGACCTTCGCGGCGAGGCGGCCCTTGGTCCACATCCGCTCGCGCAGCTCGCCGATCAGGTCGGCGTCCTCGCTGAAGCGCTCGGTGAGGATCGCGCGGGCGCCCTCCAGCACCGCGGCCGCGTCGGCGTAGCCCTTGTCGGCGTCGACGAACGCCGCCGCGGCGGCGAGCGGTTCGACCGACGGGTCGGTCAGCAGGCCGTCGGCGAGGGGCTCCAGGCCCGCCTCGCGGGCGATCTGCGCCTTGGTGCGGCGCTTGGGCTTGAAGGGGAGGTAGATGTCCTCCAGCCGGGCCTTGGTCTCGGCGGCGAGGATCTGGGCGCGCAACTCGTCCGTCAGCTTGCCCTGGCTGTCGACGGACTCCAGGATCGCGGCGCGCCGCTCCTCCATCTCGCGCAGATAGCGCAGCCGCTCCTCCAGCGTGCGCAGCTGCGCGTCGTCCAGGGCGCCCGTCGCCTCCTTGCGGTAGCGCGCGACGAACGGGACCGTCGACCCGCCGTCCAGCAGCTCGACGGCCGCCTTGACCTGGCCCTCCCGTACGCCGAGTTCCCCGGCGATCCTGCCTTCGATGGACACACTCACGTGCCTGCCCCGCTTTCTACTCTTCCGTGCGCAAGGCATTGTGGCAGGTACCGCCGACAACCGTGGCTCAGACCCGGCCGGAAACGGTGCGTCAGCCCTTGCCGAAGAGGCCGTCGGGGAACGCGCCGGTCGTCAGCGCGCTCATCGCGAAGGCTCCCGCCAGCTCCGTCAGCCGCTCGGTCGCCGCCGCGCCCAGTGCCGCGTACGGCGCAGAGCCGAGGCGGTCCGTCTCGTACTCCAGCTCCTTGCGCAGCACGTCGCCCGCGTCCGTCAGCTCGCCGGCGGCGTCCATCAGACCGCGCTCGCGCAGCCGGTCCTCGGCGGCGGACCACTCCGCCCGGCTCCATCCCCGGATGCTGCGGGCCGCCCGGGGCGTGAAACCGCGCCCCGACGCCGTGTGCGAGACCAGGGCCTCCAGCCCGTCGAGGCCGGCGTGGGTGAGCAGGGCGATGTGTCCGTCGCCGCGGTGCTCCCGGAGCATCGTCGCGGCCTGCCAGAAGGCCAGGTGCGGCTCCTCGGCGATCGGCTGGTCGGCCTCGGCCGCGTACAGCGGACGTCCGGGACGGCCGGCGGCGCGCGCGGCGGTCACGGCGAGCTCGGCGGCCTCCGCCATGTCCTTGGAGGCCACCGCCTCCTCGCCCAGCATCCGCCGCAGCATGCCGTCGGCGGCACGCAGCCGGGCGGCGAGCACGCGCTCCGGGGAGGCGACGGTCCAGGCGACGGGGATGTGCCGGGCGATCAGCTCGTGGTTGAAGTTGTAGAACGTGGCGGTGACCGTCCCCGGCCCGACCGGCCCCATGGCCGCGGACCGGGCGGCGAAGTAGCCGCCGGCGGTGAAGACGGACCCGGGCTCCTTCTCCAGGCCGACGGCCTTCATCTCGCCGGTGAACTCCGGTGAGAAGTACACCGCGGAGTGCAGCGGGTTGAGCACGTTGTTGCAGCGCCGTCCGGCGCGGTCGTCGGTCATGTCCGGCAGGTTACTGAGCGGACGCTTAGGAGGGAACCCCGGCAGTCGCGAATGACCGCCGTGTCCCGCCGACCGATGGCAGGAAAGGTGGGTTGCACGTCATTGCGGACGCGGGCGGCGGCGGCCCACGATGGGACGCATGCAGAAGCCGCACACCGTGCTGTTCGTCCTCTACGACGGCGTCCAGAGCCTCGATGTGAGCGGCCCCCTGGAGGTCTTCGCGGGCGCCGCCCGCCACCCCCGGGCCACGTACGACATCCGCACGGCGAGCCCCGGCGGCGGGACGGTGCGGACGTACAGCGGACTCGGGCTGGCCCCGGACCAGGACCTCGCGGACACCCCCGCGCCGGACACGCTGGTCGTCCCCGGCGGCGAGGGGGCCTTCGCGCCGGATCCGCGGATCGTCGGCTGGCTGCGCGAGCACGCCCCGTACGCCCGTCGTGTGGTCTCCGTCTGCACCGGCTCCCTGCTGCTGGCGGAGGCCGGTCTGCTCGACGGCCGCCGGGCCACCACCCACTGGGCGCACGCCGACAAGCTCCGCCGGCATCCCGGGGTGACGGTGGACCCGGACCCGATCTACATCAGGGACGGCGACGTCTACACCTCCGCCGGCGTCACCAGCGGCATCGACCTCGCGCTCGCCCTGGTCGAGGAGGACCTCGGCCGCGAGACGGCGCTGACCGTCGCCCGGCATCTGGTGGTCTACCTGCGCCGCCCCGGCAACCAGGCGCAGTTCAGCGTCCAGCTCGCCGCCCAGACCGCCCGGCGCGAACCGCTGCGCGACGTCCAGCAGTGGATCACGGAGCACCCCGCGGCCGACCTCGGCGTGGAGGCCCTGGCGGCCCGCGCGAGCCTCTCGCCGCGCCAGTTCGCCCGTGCCTTCCGCGACGAGACGGGCACCACGCCCGGCCGGTACGTCGACCGGGTGCGGGTCGAGGCCGCGCGCAGGCTGCTGGAGGACACCGGCGACGGCGTCGAGGAGGTCTCCCGCGCCTGCGGCTACGGGACACCGGAGGCCATGCGCCGGGCCTTCCTGCGCACCCTGGGCACCTCGCCCGCCGAGTACCGCAGACGCTTCCGGCCGTCCACCGCGCCCTGACCCCGTACCGCAGACCTGCCACCGACCTGCCACCGAATCGAGGCCCTCATGCAGATCGCCATCGTGCTCTACCCCCGCTTCACCGCCCTCGACGCCGTAGGCCCGTACGAGGTGCTCAGCCGGATCCCCGGTGCCGAGACCGTCTTCGTCGCCGCGGAGCGCGGCCCCGTGGCCAACGAGAACGGCGAGCTGTCGCTCACCGCCACGGCCTCCTTCGGCGAGGTGCCGCGACCCGACGTCGTGGTCGTCGCCGGCGGCGCCGGCACCCAGGACCAACTGGCCGAGGACGGGCCGCTGGTGACCTGGCTGCGGGCCGTGGACGCGCACACCACCTGGACCACGTCGGTCTGCTCCGGCTCGCTCATCCTGGCCGCCGCCGGGCTGCTGAAGGGACGTAAGGCCACCTCCCACTGGAAGGTGACGGAGTTCCTCCCGATGTTCGGCGCGGAGCCCACCTCGCAGCGGGTCGTCCAGGAGGGCAAGTACGTCACCGCCGCCGGCGTCTCCTCGGGTGTGGACATGGCGCTCGCCCTCGCCGGCCGGATCGCCGGCGACACCGACGCCCAGGCCATCCAGCTGGCCGTGGAGTACGACCCGCAGCCCCCGTACGACGCCGGCTCCCCGGCGAAGGCCGCCCCGGAGGTGCACGCCGCGTTCGCCGCCCGCGAGCGTGCGCTGATCTGGGGCGAGCCGGACTGATCCGGCCGCCGGGGCGCCTCAGGGCGACCGGGAAGGCCGCGCGTCACACCGACCAGGTGAAGCGCGGCTCCCTGCGCTCCAGGAACGCGGCGACTCCCTCCGCGGTATCGCCGCTGGTGCGCATCTGCTCCTCCCACTGCGCGATCCGGTCGCCGTCCGCGACCCCGTCCGCGAACTCCTTGGCCGCCGCCTGCGTCAGCTGCGAGCGGCGCGAGAGGACGGCCGTGAACTCCGCCACCCGTTTGCCCAGGGCCTCCGCCGGCAGCACCTCGTCCACCAGCCCGGTGCGCAGCGCCCGCTCCGCGCCGATCAGCTCACCGGAGAACAGCAGGTACTTCGCGGTCGCCGGTCCCACCAGCCGTACCAGCCGCCGCGTCGAGCTCTCCGCGTACACGATGCCGAGCTTCGCCGGGGTGATCCCGAAGGACGCGTCCTCGGCGGCGAAGCGGAGGTCGCAGGCGGCGGCCAGCTGGCAGCCGCCCCCCACGCAGTAGCCGCGGACCTCCGCCAGCGTCGGCTTGGGGAACGCGGCGAGGGCCTCCTCGGCGGCGACCGCCAAGCCCTTCGAGGCGTCCGCCCCTTCGCGCAGCGAACCGATGTCCGCTCCGGCACAGAACGTGTCGCCCTCACCGGTGAGCACGAGCGCCCGTACCGCCGGATCGGCCGCCAGGCCGTCCAGCAGTACGGGCAGCTCCCGCCACATCTCCGTCGTCATCGCGTTCCGCTTGGCCGGATGGGCGATCACGACGGTGGCGACCCCGTCCGACACGCCCACGCGCAGCTCACCAGTGCTCATGGGCGCATCCTAGGGACCGGGACGCCCCGCCCTCACAGCGGCTCGATCTCCGTCATCGCACCGTCCAGCCGCGCCCACCGGGTGATCCCGATCTCGCGGAGGAACGCCACGTCGTGGCTGACGACCACGAGCGCCCCCTGGTACGACTCCAGCGCCGTCACCAGCTGCTTCACGCTCGCCATGTCGAGGTTGTTCGTCGGCTCGTCCAGCATGAGCAGCTGCGGGGCGGGCTCGGCGAGCATCACCGCGGCCAGGGTGGCGCGGAAGCGCTCCCCGCCCGACAGCGTGCCCACCGGCTGGTCGGCCCGCGCCCCCTTGAACAGGAAGCGGGCCAGCCGGGCCCGGATCTCGTTGTTGGTCCTGGCCGGGGCCAGCTCCGCCACGTTCCGGGCGATGGACAGCCCGTCGTCCAGGACGTCGAGCCGCTGCGGGAGATACCGCATCGGCACGTGCGCCGTCGCCTCGCCCGCCACCGGCTCCAGCCGGCCGGCGACCGTGCGCAGCAGCGTGGACTTCCCCGCGCCGTTGCGCCCGGTCACCGCGAGCCGTTCGGGGCCGCGCAGTTCGAACTCCCTGACGTAGCCGCCGTACCGCAGCTCGAGTCCGCGCAGTGTGAGCACCGTGCGCCCGGCGGGGACGGCGGTGGACGGCAGGTCGACGCGGATCAGGTCGTCGTCCCGGACCAGCGACTCCGCCTCGGTCAGCTTCTCCTTGGCCTCCTTCAGCCGTTCCTCGTGCATGATGCGGTGCTTGCCGGCGGACTCCTGGGCGGCCCGTTTGCGGGCGCCCGCGACGATCTTCGGCAGACCGCGGGTCTCGGCCGCCTTCTTGCCCATCCGGGCCCGGCCGGCGAGCTTGACGTGGGCGTCGGTCAGATCCCGCTTCTGCCGCTTGACGTCGGCCTGCGCGGCGCGGACCGTGCGCTGCGCCGCCTCCTGCTCGATGGCGAGTGCCTCCTCGTACGCGCTGAAGTTGCCGCCGAACCAGTGCACTTCGCCGTCGCGCAGATCGGCGATCTGGTCGACCAGGTCGAGCAGTTCGCGGTCGTGGCTGACGATCACCATCACGCCGGGCCACGACTCGACCGCCGCGTACAGGTGTTTGCGCGCCTCGATGTCGAGGTTGTTCGTCGGCTCGTCCAGCAGCAGCACGTCGGGACGGCGCAGCAGCAGCGCCGCCAGGTGCAGCAGGATGGTCTCGCCGCCGGACACCTCGCCCACCGTGCGGTCCAGCCCGATGTGCGCCAGGCCGAGGGAGTCGAGGGTGGCGCGGGCGCGCTCCTCGACGTCCCAGTCGTCGCCGACCGCGGTGAAGTTCTCCGCCGTCGCCTCGCCGGACTCGATGGCGTGCAGGGCACGCCGGGCGGCGGCGATACCCAGCGCCTCCTCGACGCGGACAGCGGTGTCCAGCACGACGGTCTGCGGCAGATAGCCGACGTCGGTCGCGCCGCGCACCGAGCCCTCGGAGGGGGTGAGTTCACCGGCGATCAGCCGGAGCAGCGTGGACTTGCCGGAGCCGTTGATCCCGACCAGTCCGGTGCGCCCGGCGCCCAGGGAGAGGTCGAAGTCCTCGAACACCGGTGTGCCGTCGGGCCACTGGAATCCGAGCTGTGAGCAGGTGAGGAACACGGGGGTAGACATGAGCGCGGGTCTCCCTGATGGTCGTAGGGCTGGGGAAGGGCGACCAGCCGGGGCAAGGGGGACCACATGGGGGAGTCACTCAGGGATTCGCGCACGGATTCGATCGTGGACGAGGTGCCCTGCAGGGACAGGAGTGGCGACTCGAGCCGGAGGTCGCACGTGCCGGCACACGGCTGATGAGCCGAGGGGCAACGATGCGGAATGACCTCAGGCGAGCAACTGCCTTCTCCTATCGACGACTGCAGGGCACTGTGAAGATACGACACCCGGAACGACCTCGGCAACGCATTTATTTCGATCTCAACGCTGGCTGGCATATGCGCACCCGATCGGAAGGCGTCCAAAGATGGTCAACTTCTGCTCGAGACAGGGTTCAGCTCCGGTGATTCCCAACACTCGAAGGGTGACTGGAGGCGAAGGCAGGTGCCGTCGATGAGCGAGCTCGGGAGTGTTCCCGCCGGGCCCGGCTCGGTGGCGCCGGCGCCGTACGAGGGCGTGTGGAGGTTCACCGCGCCCGCCCTGGATTCATCCGTCCCGCAGTCCCGGCACGCCGTGCGGGATCTGCTCAACCGGCAGCGGGTGCCCGCACCCGACGCTCTCGTCCACGGGCTGCTGCTGATCGTCTCCGAACTCGTGACCAACGCCGTACGGCATGCCGCGCTGCTCTCCCCGGAGATCGGCGTGGAGGTGGCCATCAGCGCGGACTGGGTGCGGGTGTCGGTCGAGGACCAGCACCCCTACCGGCCCAAGGCCCTGGAGGCGGAGGACGACGAGACGGGCGGCAGAGGACTGCTGCTGGTGAAGTCGATCACGGTGGAGGCCGGCGGGGTGTGCGACGTACAGCACACCGCGAGCGGCGGAAAGGTGATCTGGGCCTCGCTCCCGCTGCAGGCGCCGCGGGCCGCCCCGGCGGCGCCTGCGGGGTGAGAGGTGTGATCCGGATCGGTCGAGGGGTGCGCCCTACCAGCCCGCGGCCGGACCCGTCAGCTCGCGGATCGCGGGACGCGCGGCGTCGAGCACGGTCATGAACCATGCGGAGAAGGGCCCCTCGGCGTGCTTCTTCTCCAGCTCCTCCGGCGTGACGAAGAGGATCTGCGCGACCTCCTCGGGATCCGGCTGCGGCAGCCGCGTCACGGTCCCGGCGAAGAGGTGGTTGTACTCCTGCTCGACGAGCCCGGAGGCCGGGTCCGGGTGGTTGTACGTCACGGTGCCCGCCTCGCGCAGCAGGCTCGGCGACACCCCGAGCTCCTCGTACACGCGGCGCGCGGCGGCGGTGAAGGGCGCCTCGCCCGGGTAGGGGTGGCCGCAGCAGGTGTTCGACCAGACGCCGGGGGAGTGGTACTTGCCGAGCGCCCTCTGCTGCAGCAGCAGCCGGCCGTCCGCGTCGAAGAGGAAGACCGAGAAGGCGCGGTGCAGGTGGCCGGGCGGCTGGTGGGCGGAGAGCTTCTCGGCGGTGCCGATGGTCCTGCCGTCCTCGTCGACGAGCTCCAGCATGATTGGTGCACTTTGTGCGGTCGGCATGACCATCCTTCATACGTCCGGGCGCGATCCCCCCAGTCTGCCCCACCGGACCCCGGGGGAGGTGCGGGTTCGGCTGTGTCGCCCTGCCCGTCGCCTACGTCATCAGGGCGAGCCATTGCCGGTACGCGGAGACGAAGGGTTCGATGCCCGCGCCGTCGGGGCGGGCGGCTTCCAGCAGCCATGAGCAGGCGTCCTCGGCCGCGCGCACGACGGCGTCGGGGTAGCCGAAGCGCACGCGGTGCTCGGCGAACTCCTCCACGTCCTTGGCGCGGGCCGGACCGCCCGCCTCCCGTACGACGTCGAGATCGAGGTCCACCATCCGTACCACCGCCCCGTCCGCGCTCCACTGGGGGACGGTGCACACATCGGCGTACAGCTCCGGCCCGGGCGGCGCGCAGAACGTGGCCGTCCACCACTGCGCGCGGGGCACGACCATCACGTACGGGAACCGGCTGGTCCGCCCGCCCGCGTCCGAGGCGACGGCCACGCCGCGTGCGGTCCCGAGCCACACCCCGTACTCGTCCTCGCCGAGCCGGCGCGCGGTCCACCGCGCGCTGAGGGAGCCCCCGTACTTACGGATGTCGACGAGCACGGCGTCCATGGATGTCCATGGTGGTGGCCGTCCGGGGGTGCCGCAAGATCGCCCGCCCCGAGCAAGGCGCGCAGACCTGAGCAAGGCGCGTAAATCTGAGCAGGGCGCGTAAATCTGAGCAGGACGTGCAAAAGGGTCTAACGGTAAAATACGGATATGGGAGAGCGCCAAGCAGCGCCCACCGCGCCCGAGCTCGTCGTCGAGTCCGACGGCCACTCACTCGTGATGCATCCGAGCAGGTCCTACAGCGTTGGGCGCGACCCCGACAGCGACATCGTCCTCGCCGACGCCCGCGTCTCCTGGCACCACGCGGTGCTGCGGCCCGAGGCCGACCGCTGGACGCTGCAGGACGAGGGCAGCACCAACGGCACGTACGCGAACGGCCGGCGGGTGCGCCACTGGGACGTCGGACCGGGCAGCGAGATCCGCTTCGGCAGCCCCGCGGACGGCCCCACCGCCGTGCTCAGCGGGGTGCCGCAGCCGGCCGAGGCCCACCCCTCCGCCGTCTCGATGCCGTCCGCCACCCGCATCTTCGCCCAGCCCACCACCATCCGGCCGCTCCCCGCCCGGACCATCCGGATCGGCCGCATGTCCGACAACGAGGTCGTCATCGACGACCTCGTCGTCTCCCGCGCCCACGCCGAGCTGCGCTCCCGCCCGGACGGCGGCTACGACATCGTGGACCTGGGCAGCCACAACGGCACCTACCTCAACGGCCAGCGGGTCGAGAAGGCGCCGGTGGGCCCCGGCGACGTGATCGGCATCGGCCACTCCGCGTTCGTCCTGGTCGGCGACGAGCTGCAGGAGTACGTGGACACCGGCGAGGTGTCGCTCGACGTGCAGGATCTCTCCGTACGGGTCGACCACGGCCGCAAGACCCTCATCGAGGACGTCACCTTCCCGGTGGGCGAGAAGACCCTGCTCGCCGTCGTGGGCCCGAGCGGCGCGGGCAAGTCCACGCTGCTCGGCGCCCTCACCGGCCAGCGCCCCGCGGACGAGGGCAGGGTGCTGTACGACGGCCGCGATCTGTACCGCGACTACGCGGAGCTGCGCCAGCGCATCGGGCTCGTACCGCAGGACGACATCCTGCACGCGCAGCTCACCGTACGGCGGGCCCTGCAGTACGCCGCCGAGCTGCGCTTCCCCGGCGACACCAGCCGCTCCGAGCGGCAGGAGCGGGTGGACGAGGTGGTGCGGGAGCTGGGCTTGGAGCAGCGGGCCGACCAGCCCATCCACAGCCTGTCCGGCGGCCAGCGCAAGCGCGTGAGCGTGGCCCTGGAGCTGCTCACCAAGCCGTCGCTGCTGTTCCTCGACGAGCCGACCTCCGGACTCGACCCGGGCATGGACCGCTCCGTGATGCACATGCTGCGCGGCCTCGCGGACGACGGCCGCACCGTCATCGTGGTCACGCACAGCGTGCTCAGCCTCGACGTGTGCGACCGCCTGCTGGTGCTGGCGCCGGGCGGCCGGATCGCCTACTTCGGGCCGCCCGGGGAGACCCTGGACTACTTCGGGTACGAGCAGTGGCCGGAGGCCTTCGAGGCGTTCGAGAACGAGGCGTCCCGCGACTGGGCCGGCCAGTACCGCACCTCCCCGCTCCACCAGCGCTACATCGCGTCCGCCAGCGAGCAGCCGCGGCTGGGCGCGGCCCCCGTCCCGGAGGCCGCCGTCGCGCCGCCGCCGAAGGCGCAGAGCTGGGGCTCGCAGCTGCGGACGCTGATCCGGCGGTACGCGGCCGCCCTCTCCGCCGACCGGACGTTCCTGGTCATCATGATCGCGCTGCCGTTCGTCATGGGCGCGATGACGCGTGCCCTCGCGGGCAGCGAGCTGAACCAGGACACGGCGTTGAACGCCCTGCTCATCCTGTGCGTGGGCGCCGTGCTCACCGGGGCGGCGAACGCGGTGCGCGAGCTGGTGAAGGAGCGCGTGATCTACCAGCGGGAGCGCGCCGTCGGGCTGTCCAGATCCGCGTACCTGATGTCCAAGGTGGTCGTCCTCGGGCTGGTGACCGTGGTGCAGGCGGTCGTGCTGACCCTGGTCGGCCTCATCGGGGTCGATCTCAACGCGCCGGGCGGTGAGGGGGTGTTCCTGCCACCGCTGGTCGAGATCACCATGGCCGTGGCGCTGCTGGCGTTCACCGCCATGATGCTGGGCCTGCTCGTCTCCGCGCTGGTGCGCAAGGAGGAGGTCACCATGCCGCTGCTGGTCCTCCTCGCCATCATCCAGGTCGTCTTCTGCGGCGCGCTGCTGCCGCTGGACGGCGTGCCGGTGCTGGAGCAGCTCTCCTGGCTGGTGCCCGCGCGCTGGGCGCTCGGCGCCATGGCCGCGACCGTGGACCTGCACCGGATCGTGCCCACGGACCTCACCGAGGATCCGCTCTTCGAGCACACGGCGAGCGTCTGGCTGACCGACATGGGCGCGCTGCTCGGTCTCGCGGTCCTGTTCGGGCTGGTGGTCGCGCGGCTGCTGCGCAGGCACGAGCCGGTGATCATGCGGAAGTGAGCGGTGGTGGCGGCGCAGGCAGAGGCAGCGGAGTCCGAGCAGGCCAGGCAGAAGCGGCGGAGATGAGCAGCAGCAAGCAGAGGCAACCGAGCGAGCGGAGGCGGGCGACCGGCCATGGGCACACCTGACTTCCGTCCCACGCACATCGCTCCCGGCGGCGGGCTGGCGACCTGGTCCGCGCCGGACGGCTCCCTGCCGTCGGCACCGCTGGACCCGCTGCTCCCGGTCCAGCTCGTCCAGCGCATCGGCGACTGGGGGCGGATCGTCTGCGCCAACGGCTGGTCGGCGTGGGTGGACGGCCGGCTGCTGATCTCCCTGCCGCAGGACCCTCCGGCCGCCGGCCGCCCGCCGGCCGGCGTGGAGGACCCGCAGCCGCTGCTGGCGCGCACCGGGCAGGTGCTCGAGCGGTACCGGCGGATGGTGGAGGAGCTCGCCGCGGGGCGCGTCGAGGGCGAGCGGTTCCGGCAGGGGACGGCGGGCCTGCGGGCCGGCGTGGTCGTCGACGGGGAGGCGGTCTGGGTGTACGACGCGGAACAGGACCGCTGGGCCTACTGCGACGGCACCCGGCTGGTGACCTACGAGGCGCCCGAGGAGCCCTCGCAGGAGCGCACCCCGCCGCCGCCCCCCGCCGCGGACGGCGACCCGCTCACCGCCACCCGTCCGGCCTACCCGCCGACCCGCGGGGGTGACGGGTGATGACCCACGGCGGTGACGGCTGATGACCAGAGGCATGACCGGCCGGCGGATCGCGTCGTACGAGCTGGGGAGCGAGCTCGGGCACGGCGGGATGGCCGTGGTCTACCGCGCCCGGGACCTGCGCCTGGACCGTACCGTCGCGCTGAAGCTGCTGTCCGGCGACCTGGCGGAGAACGAGACCTTCCGCCAGCGGTTCATGCACGAGTCGCGGGTGGCCGCGGCCATCGACCACCCGCACATCGTTCCCGTCTTCGAGGCCGGCGAGGCCGAGGGCGTCCTCTACATCGCCATGAGGTACGTCGCGGGGGAGGACCTGCGCCATCTGCTCAGCCGCGACGGCCGGATGCCCGTCGTCCAGGCGTGCCGGATCGCCGTCCAGGTGGCCTCCGCGCTGGACGCCGCCCACGCCCACGACCTGGTGCACCGCGATGTGAAGCCCGGCAACATCCTGGTCGCGGAGGGCACCGACAGCGACCACCCCGAGCACGTCTACCTCACCGACTTCGGGCTGACGAAGAAGGCGCTCTCGCTGACCGGGTTCACCACCGCCGGGCAGTTCGTCGGAACGCTGGACTACGTCGCGCCGGAGCAGATCGGGGGGCGGCCGGTGGACGGCCGGTGCGACGTCTACAGCCTCGGCTGCGTCGTGTACGAGATGCTGGCGGGCGTGCCGCCGTTCCGCCGCGACGACGACATGGCGCTGCTGTGGGCCCACCAGTACGATCCGCCGCCCGCCCTGACCGAGTCCCGGCCCGATCTGCCGGAGGCCGCGGATGAGGTGATGGCGAAGGCGCTCGCCAAGGCGCCCGACGACCGCTACGAGACGTGCCTGCAGTTCGTCGGCGCGCTGCGGCTGGCGACCCGGCGCGAGGTCCTCAAGGACGCGGCGGACCACGAGCCCACGCAGGTGGTGGGGCTGCCGCCGCCGCCCCGCTGGGCGCGGGCGGCGTTCCGCGGCTCGTAGGCTCCCAGGTTCCTAGGTAGCGGCTGTCGGCTGCTCCCCGCGGCGGCGCACCCGCAGGGCGAGCAGGCTGCCGAGGAATCCTGCGGCCAGGCCCCAGCCCGCGCCGATCAGCACCGCGGGCAGATAGTGCGGCTGCAGCGACACCTGGCCGCCGAGTCCTTCCAGGTCGCCGATGCCCAGCACGGACAGCCCCACGTGGGCGTCGAGCCGGGTGAGCAGGCAGATGACGAACATGGTGACGGCAAGCGCGAGCGCGAGGTGCAGCGCGTGCCGTACCGGGGAGATGCCCGCCGGGGACCGGACGGCCATGACGAACCCGGCCGCCAGCAGGGCGACCGCGGCCAGGACGACGAGCCACCAGACGCGTCCGTCGTGCTCGGCCAGGGTGCTCACGCTGAGAGTCGCCGGCACGTCACCGGGCACGCGCAGCACCTCGTCCAGCACATGGGGCATGGGCAGCCCGAACGGACCCGCGACCCGCCCCTCCCAGGAGGCGCCGAGACCGAGGCCGAAGGCGAGCCACACCAGGTTCGGCAGCCCGAGCAGCAGCACGGCGAAGGTCTCTCCCGCGTGCCCCTGGGTGAACGCCACGACGACGCCGACGACCAGCCCGACGGCCACATAGCCGAGCAGCACCAGCAGGACGGCGAAGGCGGTCGGACGGACCGGCTGCTGGAAGTGCAGCAGCCGCGACGGCAGTGGGGCCTTCCGGGACACGGCGAACGCCACCGCCAGCACCACCAGGAACCACAGCAGCCCGAAGCCGAGGGAGGGGGCGACGGAGGGCCGGAAACCGATGGTGGCGGACCCGCCCAGGACCTCGCCGGCGATATCGCCCAACGGGTCGTCCAGGAGCTCGCCCTGGGGTACGTCGAAGCTGTGGCGGGCCAGGACCACCAGCAGGATGAGCGCCCCGAACCACACCGCCGCCGTGCAGGCGATACGGCCGAGCAGCTCGCCGCCGGTGGCCACGGCCCGGTGGCGCAGCGGCCGGAGGAACAGCACGCCCATGGTCAGGGCCCCGGCCAGGCTCACGGACAGCGGCATCGCGGTGACCGACGCGTCCGCGCTCGCGGCGAAGCCGGCATCGCCGGTCAGCTCCATGGATCCGCCCACCGCCATGACCACGGTGGCGGCGAGGACGGCGGGGAACGCCCCGCCGGGCAGATCCGCGGCACCCGCCTGCCACAGTCCCAGACCCCCGACGACCAGCATGGCGACCAGTCCCGCGGCGACCACCGCGAAGGCGTTTGCCCAGGTACGAGCCGGATTGCGTTGCACGCAGCCCACCGTAGGCGGGGTTTGGCGGGCCCGCCCGTCCACGACGGCCATATGCAACGCCGGATTGCGGGGGGCGCGCGGGGGTGGCACAAAGTAGGCATTCGGCATGAAAACGGCTAGAAGTCCATCAGGGGCCATCAAAGGCTCATCAGTGGACGCCCATCAGTGGGAGAAGAGTCCCGTGAGTTCCCAGCCCCCCTCCGAGCCCCCCACCGGCCCCCCGTCCGGTACTCCGTCCGGCCCCGTGTCCGGGCCGCCCTCCGGCCCGCTGTCCGGTCCGTCGTCGGGAGGGCAGCCGCCGGGCCCCCCGGGGCCGCCGACCATGCCCACGGCGCCGGGAGGACCCGGCGAGGGTCCGCCGTCACCCTGGTGGCGGTCCCGCAGGATGCTGGCCACCATCGCGGCCGGCGCGGCGGTGGTGGCGCTGGTGCTCGTCTTCAGCCTGGGCGGCGGGGGAGGAGGCGGAGGGGGCGAGGTCTTCATGCAGGCCGCCAACGCCCAGGGGCAGGACCCGTTCACCCCGTCCACGACCACGGAGTCCGGCGAGTCGTCCGTACCGACCACCGCGCCGGACACCCAGACCGGTGATTCCGACCGCGTCCGCACGGTCGACGGGGCGGCCGACGGGCTGTACGGCGGTACGGCGCAGCAGGCGAGCTGTGACGTCGAGAAGCAGGTCGGCTTCCTCACCGCGAACAAGGACAAGCAGCGCGCGTTCGCGGGCGTCCTCGGACTGCAGCAGGAGCAGGTCCCGGCGTACCTGCGCTCGCTGACCCCCGTCCAGCTCCGCGCGGACACCCGGGTCACCAACCACGGCTACCAGAACGGCCAGGCAACGAGCTACCAGGCCATCCTGCAGGCCGGTACGGCCGTGCTGGTCGACGCCCGCGGCGTACCGCGGGTGCGCTGCGCGTGCGGCAATCCGCTGACGCCGCCCGTCGCCGTGGAGGGCACGACGCAGCGGCAGGGCAAGGAGTGGAGCGGCTTCAAGTCCTCCAACGTCGTCGCCGTCGCGCCGGCCCAGCAGGAGCTGGACAGCATCGTGATGTTCGACCCGCGACTGCTGGAGTGGTTCAAGCGCGTGATCGGCGACCTGCTGGCGGAGCACGACAAGAACGTCCCGCCCCCGCCCGGCGCAACGGCGTCGCCGTCGCCGTCCGGGTCGACATCGGAGTCGCCTTCCGAGACCCCGTCGGAGTCGCTGACGCCATCCCCGTCGGCGAGCACACCCCCCACAGGCACACCGACGACCGAGGCCCCCCCGACGGGCGAACCGACGACGGAGGAGGCGTCCCCCGCCCCACCAACGGAGGCCTCGCTCCCGGCCCCACCGACGGAACAGTCACTGTCGGGCCCCCCGGAATCCCCCGCGGGGGGCACAAACCCCTGACCGGGGCCGCGGCCGCAGCGAGCGGGCCCGGGACCCGGCGCCCGTGGCCACTTTTTCGGTAGGCCCATGACTCACCGTGCAGCAGGTGCCGTTCGGCCCCATCCGGCTGCTCGGCCAGGAGCATTACCCTCCTCGCAAGCCGCGAGCCACGCATTGTGACGAGGATGCTCGCTCCCACGCCTGAGTCACGCTCAACACCGCCGAGGAAGCAATGAGTCCACCAACACCGCTGCCCGGTCCAGGGTTCTGGAGATTGCAGGGGAAGTCCTGGATCCGCCTCGGAAAGTCGCTTGCGCATCGGTACAAGACGCGCCCCCGCAAGGGGCTTTGGGACTCAGCGACGCTGATTCTCTTAGGCGGTCTTTCTCTCGGCACCTATTACGGGCTCATTGTCGACTGGCGCGACAGGAATGACATCCGTATCACCTCGGTAGACGACAGTCAGACTGCCGTCTCACCCCGCTGCCTGCGATCGCTTCGCGGCACCGGAGCCTTACCCGACGGTCACCATCTCTGGATTTCGGTCGAGTCGCCCACCGGCCGCATTCTCTTCGTACGCGAGGCGGAAATGCACGACGGAAAGTGGCGTGCTGACGATTTGACCATCGGCGGGAAAGGCGACGGGGGGACGACGTTCACCCTGGGCGTGGTCGACGTTGCCGCGGATACGCATCGGATGCTGTCCACAGGGGTCATCACTATCGACGACATCAACGGCGAGACGCTTGACCCGGGAGCAGACCTGTGGCGGTTCTCGTTCAAGGCGTATCCGTCCGGTGCCGACCGCCGAGATGACGTGAGCGTCGCCGTCGACCCGAGCGATCTCCGCTCGTGTGACGAGACGGCCTGACGGACGTCCCCCAGCTCAATGACAGAGCTTCGCCTCATGCTCCGCGTGCCCCCGGGGCTCCAGTTGGAACGTGCAGTGTTCCACGTCGAAGTGTTCGCCGAGGCAGCCCTGGAGGTCGTGTAGGAGTTGTTCGTGGCCCACCGCGTCCAGGACCTCGCGGCTCACCACCACGTGGGCCGAGAGGACCGGCATGCCCGACGTGATCGTCCAGACGTGGAGGTCGTGCAGGTCCTCCACACCGGGGAGGGCCAGGATGTGGGCGCGGACGTCCGCGATGTCCACGTCGCGCGGGGCCGCCTCCAAGAGGACGTCCAGGGCCTCGCGCAGGAGCTTGAGCGTGCGGGGGATGATCATCGCGCCGATCAGCAGGGACGCGATCGGGTCCGCCTGGCGCCAGCCCGTGAGCATGATCACCAGTGCGGAGACGATCACCGCCAGGGAGCCCAGGGCGTCCGCCGCGACCTCCAGGAACGCGCCGCGCACGTTCAGGCTCTCCCGTTGGCCGGACATCAGCAGCGCCAGCGACACCAGGTTCGCCACCAGGCCGATCGCGCCGAAGAGCAGGGTGAGGCCGCCCTCCGTCTCCGCCGGATCGATGAAGCGGCGGACCGCCTCGTACAGGACGTAGCCGCCAACGCCCAGCAGCAGGAGGCAGTTCGCCAGGGCCGCCAGGATCTCCGCGCGGGCGAAGCCGTACGTGCGGCGCCCCGTCGCCGGCCGGTTCGCGAAGTGGATCGCCAGCAGCGCCATCGACAGGCCGACGGCGTCCGTCGCCATATGGCCCGCGTCCGCCAGCAGCGCCAGCGAACCGGACAGGGCCGCGCCGGCCAGCTCCGCCACCAGCACCGTCAGGGTCAGGGCCAGCGCGATCCGCAGCCTGCCGCGGTAGGCCGCCGCGGCCGTGCCCGAAACCCCGGGCGGCGGGCCGTGCGAATGATCGTGACCCGCACCCATGCGAGAACCTCCAGCCGTCGGTCGCCGTCCGGGGGCCTGCCCCGGTCCCGGGGCGCACGGCGCACCCGGTCACCACAGTGAACTACGGGGTGGGGGTATCCGGCAAACACGGAACTGAACACCGTTGTCATCGTCTGACCTGCGGAAACGATCCGCCCGGCCGGTCCGCGACCTCAGGCCCGACGCCGGCGCCGTGTCAGCCGGCGGCAACCCGCGCTTCCGGATGCCGCAGCACCCACCCCTCCCACGCCGACGTCACCATCGCCCGCAGGTCCCGCCGCGGCGTCCACCCCAGCTCCTTCTCCGCCCGCGCGTAGCTGGCCACCGACCGCACCGGGTCGCCCGCCCGCCGGCCCACCACCTCGGCCGCCGGCTCGTGGTGCCCGGACACCTCCGCGACCATGTCCGCCATCTCCCGCACGGACACGCCGGTACCGCTGCCCAGGTTCACCGTCAGATCACCGGCCGCGTCCGGCAGGGCGAGCCTGCGCGCCGCGGCGAGATGGGCCTCGGCCAGGTCGACGATGTGGATGTAGTCGCGGATGCAGGTGCCATCCGGCGTCGGATAGTCGTCGCCGTAGATCCGGGGCGCCTCGCCCTTGGTGACCGCGTCGAAGAAGAGGGGGACGACGTTGTAGACCCCGGTGTCCGAGAGCTCGGGCGCCGCCGCGCCCGCCACGTTGAAGTAGCGCAGACACGCGGTCGCGATCCCGTGGGCGCGGCCGGCCGCACGGACCAGCCACTCGCCCGCCAGCTTGGTCTCGCCGTACGGGCTCATCGGCGCGCACGGCGTGTCCTCGGTGATCATGTCGTCGGTCTGCGGCGTGCCGTACACCGCGGCGGACGAGGAGAAGAGGAAGCGCCCGATCCCGGCCGCCACGACCTCGTCGAGCAGCACGGCCAGACCGTGCACGTTGACCTCGTAATACCAGATCGGCTGCTCGACCGACTCGCCGACCTGCTTCTTCGCCGCGCAGTGCACGACGCCGCTCACCTCGTGCTCGGCGAAGGCCCGGCGCAGCACCTCGCGGTCCAGGTACGAGCCGCGGACCAGGGGGATGTCCGCGGGCAGCCGCGAGGGGATGCCGGAGGACACGTCGTCCAGGACGACGACCCGCTCGCCCGCCTCGTGCATGGCCAGCGCCACGTGCGCTCCGATGTACCCGGCTCCACCGATGATCATCCAAGTCATGCCCCGACCCTATCCGCCCGCCGTACGGACGCGCCGCGCCGGGCACGACGCCCCGCCCGCGAAGCGTGCGACGCCCCCCCCCCGCACCGTGCGCAGCGCCCCACCCCCACCCCGTGAGACGCCCCGTCAGCGGGGTCCTGCCTGGTGGCCCGGCTTGTCCCGCAACTCGGTGATGGACCATGATGATCGCGTCGTCGGACAGAGATCGGACAGGAGAACGGGCGGTGAACCCGTGGTTCCGTGGATCCGCTAACCTCTGCCGACAGGCCGCTCGCATACGGGGGACGGGGCGGTGTACAGCCGTGTCCGGACCTGTCGCAGCTCCGGCAGTCCTGCCAGCCAAGGAGTGAGTTCGTCTGCGGACCGCAATCCTCATCGGCCCGTCCGTCCCCGGGTCGCCGCTCGAGGGCGACCTGCGGTCGCTCGGCTATGACGACCTCCGGGCGGCGGCCGACATAGCCGATGCCGCCACGATGCTGGCCTTCCTGCCCGACAGCGGGCCGGAGGCGGGGTCCGTCGCGCTCGTCGACAGCCGGTTCACCGGACACACGCACAGCCTGCGCCTGGCCCTCACCGACCCCCGCTGGACCGCGGCCGCCGTGCCGGGCGCCGTGGTGGCGCACGCCGGGGCGCGTCCCGCGCTGGCCCGGGCCACGATGCGCAGCCACACACTGGACGGCCTCACCGAGCAGCTGGCCGGCCAGCTGCGGTCCGACGGGGGCGAGCTGGTGCGGCCCGAGCTGGGCGCCCTGGTGGCCGCCGTGCCCGCCGACGAGGCCGAGCGAGTCAAGGCGGCAGCGGCCGTCGCGGCGGTGGACGAGGAGAAGGTACGGCTGAACTCCGCCGTGAAGTCCCGGGACGGGTTCTTCACCACCTTCTTCATCAGCCCCTACTCCAAGTACCTGGCCCGCTGGTGCGCCCGCCGCGGCCTCACCCCGAACCAGGTCACCACCGCCAGCCTGCTCACCGCGCTGATCGCGGCGGGCTGCGCGGCCACCGGCACCCGGCCCGGCTACGTCGCCGCGGCCGTGCTGCTCCTCTTCTCCTTCGTCCTGGACTGCACCGACGGACAGCTCGCCCGCTACTCCCTGCAGTACTCGACGCTCGGCGCCTGGCTGGACGCGACGTTCGACCGGGCCAAGGAGTACGCCTTCTACGCGGGCCTGGCGCTGGGCGCCGCCGCGAACGGCGACGACGTCTGGGCCCTGGCGCTGGGCGCGATGGTGCTGCAGACCGCCCGGCACATGGTCGACTTCGCCTTCATAGAGGCCAACCAGGACGCGTCCGGCAAGGCCGCCGCCAACGCCGCGATCTCCGCGCGCCTGGACAGCGTGGGCTGGACGGTGTGGGTGCGGCGGATCATCGTGCTGCCGATCGGCGAGCGCTGGGCCATGGTGGCCGTGCTCACCGCGCTGACCACTCCGCGCATCACCTTCTACGCCCTGCTCGTCGGCTGCGCGCTGGCCGCCTGCTACACGCTGGCCGGCCGCGTCGTGCGCTCGATGCGCGCCCACGACCGCCGTACCGACCGGGCCGTGCGGGCCTTGGGGGCCCTGGCCGACACCGGGCCGCTCGCCGAGGGTGCCGCCGCCGGGCTGCGCGGCGTCGCCCGCCGGCTGCCCGCGGTCGGACCGCCGGCCGTCGCGGCCCTGGGCGGAGCCGTGATGATCGCCACTGCGCTGTTCACCCCCGCCGGCGGCCTCTGGCCGCTGCTCGGCGCGCTGGTGTACGTCGTGACCTCGGGCCTGGCCGTCGCGCGACCCCTCACCGGGCCGCTGGACTGGCTGGTCCCGCCGCTCTTCCGGGTCGCCGAGTACACCACGGTCCTCGCCCTCGCGGCCCGCGCCGACGTATCCGGAGCGCTTCCCGCCGCTTTCGGGCTGGTGGCCGCCGTCGCCTACCATCATTACGACACCGAGTACCGCATACGGGGTGGTGCCGGTGCCCCGCCCGCCTGGCTGGTACGGGCGACCGGCGGCCAGGAGGGCCGCGCCCTCGTGGCGGTCGCCGCGGCCGCCCTGCTGAGCGGCACGGGCTTCACCATCGCGCTCACGGTCATGGCAGTGGCCGTTGCGGCACTGGTGCTCACGGAGAGCATCCGGTTCTGGGTCTCCTCCGGGGCACCCGCAGTACACGACGAAACAGGAGAACCCGCATGATCGGCCTCGTGCTGGCCGCCGGTGCCGGACGGCGTCTGCGCCCCTACACCGACACGCTCCCCAAGGCCCTGGTGCCGGTCGACGGCGAGAAGACCGTGCTCGACCTGACGCTGGCCAACTTCGCCGAGATCGGCCTCACCGAGGCCGCGATCGTCGTCGGGTACCGCAAGGAGGCCGTGTACGAGCGCAAGGCCGCGCTCGAGGCCGCGTACGGGATCAAGCTCACGCTGATCGACAACGACAAGGCCGAGGAGTGGAACAACGCCTACTCCCTGTGGTGCGCGCGTGACGCGATCCGGCACTCGGTGATACTCGCCAACGGGGACACGGTCCACCCGGTGTCCGTGGAGCGCACCCTGCTGGCCGCCCGCGGCGAGGGCAGGAGGATCATCCTGGCCCTCGACACGGTCAAGCAGCTCGCCGACGAGGAGATGAAGGTCGTCGTCGAGCCCGGCAAGGGCGTGCGCCGCATCACCAAGCTGATGGAGCCCGCCGAGGCCACCGGCGAGTACATCGGCGTCACCCTCATCGAGGGCGAGGCCGCCGACGAGCTCGCGGACGCGCTGAGGACCACCTTCGAGCGCGACCCCGACCTCTACTACGAGGACGGCTACCAGGAGCTGGTGAACCGCGGCGTCCAGATCGACGTGGCCCCCATCGGCGACGTGACGTGGGTCGAGATCGACAACCACGACGATCTGGCCAGGGGACGGGAGATCGCGTGCCAGTACTGACCCGGCTGATGCCGAGCCCGGTCGTCGTCGACATCCGGGCCGGCGCGCTGGACGATCTGGCAGCGATCCTCTCCGACCAGCGCATCGCCCCCACGGGCAGCCTCGCCTTCGCCATCAGCGGCGGCTCCGGCCAGGCGCTGCGCGAGCGCTTCGCGCCCGCCTTCCCGGACGCCGACTGGTTCGACGACGCCGACGGCACCCTCGACGGTGCCGTGAAGCTCGCCGACTCCATCAAGCGGGCCGGCCGCTACGACGCGGTGGTCTCCCTCGGCGGCGGCAAGGTCGTCGACTGCGCGAAGTACGCGGCGGCCCGGGTCGGCCTGCCGCTGGTCGCGGTGGCGACGAACCTCGCCCACGACGGACTGTGCTCGCCGGTCGCCACGCTGGACAACGACATGGGCCGCGGCTCGTACGGCGTGCCGAACCCGATCGGTGTGGTCATCGACCTGAACGTGATCCGCGAGGCCCCGGCCCGCTATGTGCGGGCCGGTATCGGCGACGTCATCTGCAAGATCTCCTGCGTCGCCGACTGGGAGCTGTCCCACGAGGTCAACGGCGAACCGGTCGACGGACTCGCCGCCGCGATGGCCCGCCAGGCCGCCCAGGCGGTGCTGCGCCACCCGGGCGGCATCGGCGACGACGCCTTCCTCACCGTGCTCGCCGAGGCGCTGGTGATGTGCGGGCTGTCGATGTCCGTGGCCGGCGACTCGCGCCCGGCGTCCGGCGCCTGCCACGAGATCTGCCACGCGTTCGACCTGCTGTACCCCAAGCGCAACGCGCTGCACGGCGAGCAGTGCGGCTTCGGCGGCACGTTCGCGACGTATCTGCGCGGCGATCTCGACACCGCGCGGGAGATGGCGGGCACGCTGCGCCGGCACGGGCTGCCGGTGCTGGCGAGCGAGATGGGGTTCAGCGATACGGACCTCGTCGAGGCGGTGCGCTTCGCCCCGCAGACCCGCCCCGGCCGGTACACCATCCTCGAGCACCTCGACCTGTCCACCGACCAGATCAGGGACGCCTACACCGATTATGCAAAAGCCATCAGTAGCTGAACTCCGCCCGGTGGTGCACCCCGCGGGCGTGAAGGACCGGCGCAGCGGTGAGCACTGGGGAGGCCGCCTCTACATGCGCGAGATCTCGCTGCGTGTGGACCGGCATCTGGTGAACACGAAGATCACGCCGAACCAGGTGACGTACCTGATGACCGTCGCCGGTGTGCTGGCCCTGCCGGCGCTGCTGGTGCCCGGGATCCCCGGGGCGCTGCTCGGCGTACTGATGGTGCAGCTCTACCTCCTGCTCGACTGCGTCGACGGCGAGCTCGCCCGGTGGAAGAAGCAGTACTCGCTGGGCGGCGTCTACCTCGACCGGGTCGGCGCCTATCTGACGGACGCCGCCGTGCTGGTCGGCTTCGGTCTGCGCGCCGCCGACCTGTGGGGCGACGGGGGCGTGGACTGGCTGTGGGCGTTCCTCGGCACGCTGGCCGCGCTCGGCGCGATCATGATCAAGGCCGAGACGGACCTGGTGGGCGTCGCCCGGCACCAGGGCGGGCTGCCGCCCGTCCAGGAGTCGGCGTCCGAGCCGCGCTCGTCCGGGATGGCGCTGGCGCGCCGGGCCGCCGGGGCGCTGAAGTTCCACCGGCTGATCCTCGGCATCGAGGCGTCGCTGCTGATCCTGGTGCTGGCGGTGCTGGACACCATCAGGGACGACCTCTTCTTCTCCCGGCTCGGCGTGGCCGTGCTCGCGGGCATCGCGGTCCTCCAGACCGTGCTGCACCTCGTCAGCATCCTCGCCTCCAGCAGGTTGCGGTGAACGCAATGGCACATGAACAGCTGAAGCTGGGCGCGGTCGTGATCACCATGGGCAACCGCCCCGCGGAGTTCCGGGCCCTGATGGAGTCCATCGCCAAGCAGGACGGCCCGCCCATCGAGGTGGCGGTCGTCGGCAACGGCGCTCCCGTACCCGAGCTGCCCCCGATGCCCGGCAGGGTGCGGACCGTCGACCTGCCCGAGAACCTGGGCATCCCCGGCGGCCGCAACGTCGGCATCCTCGAGTTCGGCCCCGGCGGCCGGGACGTGGACGTCCTGCTGTTCCTGGACGACGACGGCCTGCTGCCGAACCAGGACACCGGCCGGCTGGTGCGCGAGGCGTTCGCGGCCGACGACGGGCTCGGGATCGTCAGCTTCCGGATCGCCGACCCCGAGACCGGCGTCACCCAGCGCCGCCACGTGCCGCGGCTGCGCTCCTCGGACCCGCTGCGCTCCTCGCGGGTCACGACCTTCCTGGGCGGCGCGAACGCCGTCCGCACCAAGGTCTTCCAGGAGGTCGGGGCGCTCCCCGAGGAGTTCTTCTACGCCCATGAGGAGACGGACCTCGCCTGGCGCGCGCTGGACGCCGGCTGGTCCATCGACTACCGCGCGGACATGGTCCTGCACCATCCGACCATGCCGCCGAGCAGGCATGCCACGTACCACCACAACGTCGCCCGCAACCGCGTCTGGCTGGCCCGGCGCAATCTGCCCGCGGCGCTGATCCCGGTCTACCTCGGCGTGTGGTTCCTGCTCACGCTGGTACGCCGCCCCTCGGCCGCCGCCCTGAAAGCGTGGCTGGGCGGCTTCCGGGAGGGCTGGACCACCCCCTGCGGTCCACGGCACCCCATGAAGTGGCGTACGGTATGGCGGCTGACCCGGCTGGGCCGACCGCCGGTCATCTGACAAGCTTGCGTTTAGTCACCGAGGACGGAAGTTTTACGACTGTGAGCGATACGGCAATGGGCGCCCCGCCCGGCAGCCACCCCGACGACACGCTGTCGCCGGCAGAGCTGGCCGCGAAATACGGACTGTCCGTCAGCGGAGCCAGACCTCCGCTGCCCGAGTACGTCCGGCAGCTGTGGGCACGGCGGCACTTCATCCTGGCCTTTTCGCAGGCCAAGCTCACGGCGCAGTACAGCAAGGCGAAGCTGGGCCAGGTGTGGCACGTGGCCACGCCGCTGCTCAACGCGCTGGTCTACTACTTCATCTTCGGCCTGCTGCTGGGCGCCCGCGACGGCATCCCCGGCGGCTCCGGGAACTACGTCCCGTTCCTGATCATCGGGGTGTTCATCTACACCTTCACCCAGCAGTCCGTGATGGCCGGTGTGAAGGCGATCCCGACGAACCTCGGTCTGGTGCGCGCGCTGCACTTCCCGCGGGCCTCGCTGCCGGTCTCGTTCGCGCTGCAGCAGCTCCAGCAGCTGCTCTACTCGATGATCGTCATGATCCTCGTGCTGGTGGCGTTCCACCAGCTGCCCACGCTGCGCTGGCCGCTGATCCTGCCCGCCCTGCTGCTGCAGTTCATGTTCAACTCGGGGCTGGCCATGATCATGGCGCGGGCCGGGGCGAAGACGCCGGACCTGGCGCAGCTGATGCCGTTCATCCTGCGTACGGTGATGTACGCGTCCGGCGTGATGTTCCCGCTGCACTACATGATCACGCACCCGGACCGCGGCAACCTGCCGCTGTGGGTGTCGGACATCATGCAGGCCACCCCGATCGCGGTGTACATGGACCTGGTGCGCTACATCTTCATCAGCGACTACTCGTACGCCGACGTGGCGCCGCACATCTGGCTGCTGGCCCTGGGCTGGGCCGTGGTCACCTTCGTCTTCGGGTTCGTCTACTTCTGGAAGGCCGAGGAGCGATATGGCCGTGGCTGAGCACCTTCCCACCGATGCCACCGCCCGCGGAGACCGCGTTCCCACCGTCATCTGCGACAACCTGCACGTCATCTACCGGGTCCACGGAGGCGGCGGGCGGGGCAACGCCACCGCCGCGCTGAACCGGATGGTGCGCCGCCAGCCCTCGAACCGCATCCGCGAGGTGCACGCGGTGCGCGGGGTGAGCTTCACGGCGTACCGCGGTGAGGCCGTCGGACTGATCGGCACCAACGGCTCCGGCAAGTCCACGCTGCTCAAGGCCGTCGCGGGCCTGCTGCCGGCGGAGAGCGGCAAGGTCTACACCGACGGCCAGCCCTCGCTGCTGGGCGTGAACGCGGCGCTCATGAACGACCTGACCGGCGAGCGCAACGTCTATCTCGGCGGCCTCGCGATGGGGATGACGCGCGAGGAGGTCCGCGAGCGCTACCAGGAGATCGTCGACTTCTCGGGGATCAACGAGAAGGGCGACTTCATCACCCTGCCGATGCGCACGTACTCCTCCGGTATGGCGGCGCGGCTGCGCTTCTCGATCGCCGCGGCCAAGGACCACGACGTGCTGATGATCGACGAGGCCCTGGCCACGGGTGACCTGAAGTTCCGCCGGCGCTCCGAGGCCCGGATCCGCGAGCTGCGCCAGCAGGCCGGCACGGTCTTCCTGGTCAGCCACAGCTCGAAGTCCATCCTCGACACCTGCAACCGGGTGCTGTGGCTGGAGAAGGGCGAGCTGGTCATGGACGGGCCGGCCGAAGAGGTCATGGCCGCGTACGAGAAGGAGACCGGCAAGTAGCCCGCGTACGTACGACGACGGCCCGCCCCGATCCGATCGGGGCGGGCCGTCGTCGTACCGGCGGTCGGGTCAGACCCCCGCGGGCATCCGCTCCTCCTGCGGCGCCTCGCTCAGCCCCACCCGGTCGTGCAGCCGGCGCAGCCCCTTGGGCGCGTACCAGGCCGACCGGCCGAGCAGCCGCATCGCCGCGGGTACGAGCACGCCGCGGACGGCCACCGCGTCGATCAGGATCGCCAGCCCGCTGCCCAGACCGAACATCTGGATGAAGCTGACCTCGCTGGTGGTGAAGGCGAAGAAGCTGACCGCCAGCAGCCCCGCCGCCATGGTGACGATCCGCCCGGTACGGGCGAGCCCCTGGGTGACGGCCTCCACCGGCGCCTTCCCGGCGTCGTGCAGCTCCTTGATCCGGCTGGTCAGGAAGACCTCGTAGTCCATCGACAGGCCGAAGGCGATGCAGAACATCAGCACCGTCATCGCGGTGTCCATCGGCTGCTCGGTGAAGCCGAGCAGACCGCTCAGATGCCCGTCCTGGAAGACCCACACCATCGCGCCCATCGCCGCCAGCAGGCTCACGGCGTTGAGCACCAGGGCGCGCAGCGGCTGGACGACGCTGCCGGTGAACAGGAAGAGCAGGGCGAACGTGGTGACGGCGATCCAGCCGATCGCGTACGGCAGCCGCTCACCGATGGAGTCCCTGGAGTCGACGAGCCGGGCGTCGACGCCGCCCACCAGCACCTCGGTCCCGGCCGGCGGGGGCACCGCGCGCACCTCGCGCACCAGGTCCTGGGCGGCCTGCGACTTGGCCTCGAGGCCGCTGATCACCGTCAGCCGCTGCGCGTCCGGCCGCCCGAGCGCCGCGGCGGCGGGACCGGGCTCGGAGCGCTGCCCCCCGGCCCAGCTGCCCGCGCTCGTGTCGACCCGGGCCACGCCCTCGAGACCGGCGAGAGCCCGCGCGTACGAGTCGAGCGCGGGTGTGTCGACCGCGCCGGTCGAGACGAGCTGCAGGGCGCTCTCGTCGTTCGACGGGAAGCCGCGCTCGACGGCCGCCGAGACCTGGCGGCTGCCGGCGTCCTCGGGCAGCACCCGCTCGTCGGGCGTGCCGAAGGTGACGCCCAGCAGCGGGCTCGCGGCCAGCAGCAGCACGGCCAGCACCGGCAGGGCGGTGAGCGCCGGGCGGCGCATCACGGTGCCCGCGATCCGCCCCCACAGCCGGGAGTCGGCGCTGCGCACGGTCTTCGCGCCGGGGACGCGGCCCCGGTTCACCCGGTGACCGAGCACCGCCAGCAGCGACGGTACGACGATCAGGGAGCTGACCGCCGCGATGGCGACCACGCCGATCCCGGCGTACGCGAAGGAGCGCAGGAAGAAGGGCGGGAAGAGCAGCAGCGCCGCCAGGGCCGCGATCACCGTGGCGGCGGAGAAGGCGATGGTGCGGCCGGCGGTCGTGACCGTGCGGCGGATCGCCTCGGGGATGTCGTCGCCGTGTGCGAGCTGCTCGCGGAACCGGCTGACCAGCAGCAGACCGTAGTCGATGCCGAGGCCGAGGCCCAGCGCGGTGGTGAGGTTCACCGAGAAGATCGAGACATCCGTGACGCTGCCGAGGACGTACAGCTCGGCGAAGGTGCCCATGATCGCGATCAGCCCGATGACGAGCGGGAGCAGCGCGGCCACGAACGAGCCGAAGGCGATCACCAGCAGGATCAGCGTCAGCGGTACGGCGATCGACTCGGCGACCGCGAGGTCCTTGCTGACCTGGGACGACACATCGTCACCCACGGCCGCGTCGCCGCCCGCGCGGACCTGGACGCCGTCGCGGTCGCCGGCGTAGGCGTCGATCAGGGCCTTGGCGTTGTCGCCCTCCTCCTTGTCGCCGCCCTTGACGTGCGCGAGCACCAGGGCCTGGTCACCGTCCTCGGAGACCAGGCCCTGGCCGCCCTGGTCCCAGTAGGAGACGACGTTGGCGACGGTGTCGTCGCTCTTGAGCCCCTCGGTGATCTCCCGGCCGCGGGCGTCGGCGGCCGGGGTGCCGACGCCGTCGACGAGGAGGACGAAGTTGGTGTCCCCGCCGAACCTCTCGTCGATCACCGTGCGGGCCTGGGTCGACTCGGCGTCCGGATCCAGGAAGCCGCCTCCGCTGAGCTTGCCGAACGCCCCGACGCCGACGACGGCCATCGCCGCCACCGCCAGGGCGGTCAGCCAGAGCAGCAGTCTGGGCCTGCGTGCCGTGAGTCCGGCGATCCTGAGCAGCATGGCAGTGGTCCCCTCGGAATGTTAACGACGTTAACCTCTACGGTCGCAGGGGATGTTATGCCTGTCAACATCGGGCATGATTCGACCATGGGAGAAAACAAGGGAGGCCGCTCCGGCTATCACCACGGCGATCTGGAGAACGCGCTGGTGGGTGCGGCGATGGAGCTCGCCCGCGAGGGCGGTCCCGAGGCCGTCGTGCTGCGCGAGGCCGCCCGGCGTGTCGGCGTGTCGGCCACGGCCGCCTACCGGCACTTCGCCGATCGGGCCGATCTCCTGGCCGCGGTGAAGGCCCAGGCGCAGCAGGCGCTCGCCGACACCATGGCCGCGGTCGTGGAGGAGCTCGGCGGCGGGCCGCGGGAGCGGTTCTTCGCGCTGGGGCGGGGCTATGTGCGGTTCGCGGTGGAGCAGCCGGGGCTCTACCGGGTGGCGTTCTGCCGGATCCCGCAGACGCACGGGTTCGACGCCGCCGGCAAGGGCGACCGGGTCCCCTCGTTCGGCATGCTGGTCGGCCTCCTCGACGAGCTGCAGGAGGCCGGGGTGATGCGGCCGGGCGCCCGCCAAGGGGCGGAGGTTGCCGCCTGGGCCACCGTGCACGGGCTCGCGATGCTCATCCTCGACGGACCGCTGTCCACCCTGCCGGACCCGGCGCGCGACGCGCTGGTCGACGGCGCGCTGACCATGGTCATCGAGGGCCTCACGGTCGCCTGAACCGCCGCCGTGCACCTTCCTGAACGCGTTCACGCGATCACGTTCCGGTCAAGTCCCTGCAGCGCAGGGAAGTTTCGGGGATCGTCTGGAGTTGCTCCGGGGGGAGCCTGCCCCCGGGCATACGTGCGAGCCCTGTACGGCGTACGCTGTTGCGGTGCTGCTTCGTCCCCAGACGGGCGGTATCAGCCCGCTCGCCGCCCCAGCTCGTACCGCAGCGTCGCAGCTCAGGGTGGGCGTGAGCGGCGTGTCCGAAATGGGTTGGTCTGGGTCGGCAGTGTAGAACGGGAGGCGTGACGGCATTGATCAGGTTCGAGTCCTGGGACCCGGCCGCCCCCGCCGCCACAGCGGGGAGGACGGCGGCCCGGAAGGCTGCCCCGACGAACTCCGCGCGGCAGTCCCCGGGCAGTTTCCGGTGACCGCCGGAAACCGCCGGGCGCCGGACGTCGTCTTGCGGAGGGTGGGGGGAAAGAACCGTAAAGATCCATCACGCGCCGTACTGGACCAGGCCCGTGACGAGAATTTTCCTGTCGCGCCGTTCTTCCTGCCGAAGGCATGGCGCACCGACCTCATGGCCGTCTACGGCTATGCCCGGCTCGTCGACGACATCGGCGACGGCGACCTCGCGCCCGGTGGCGCGGACGCCCGGGCGCTGGGTCTCGACCAGGAGCAGGCCGCCGACCGGCTCGTGCTGCTCCAGGCGTTCGAGGACGATCTGCACCGTGTCTTCGACGGCTCCGAGACGCCGCGGCACCCGCTGCTGCGCGCCCTGCAGCCGACCGTCCGCAAGCACCACCTCGAGCCCGGACCGTTCCTCGGCCTCATCGGGGCCAACCGGCAGGACCAGCTGGTCAGCCGGTACGCCACGTACGAGGAGCTCCTCGACTACTGCGAGCTCTCCGCCAACCCGGTCGGCCGGCTGGTCCTGCAGCTCGCGGGCGTCGCGACCGAGCAGCGGATCGCCTGGTCGGACGCGATCTGCAGCGGACTGCAGATCGTGGAGCACCTGCAGGACATCGCCGAGGACCTGGCGCGGGACCGGATCTACCTGCCGGCCGAGGACATGAAGCGCTTCGGGGTGAGTGAGGCGCAGCTCGCCCGGCCGGCGGCGGACAAGGACGTCCGCGCACTGACCGCGTTCGAGGTCGAACGTGCGAACGAACTGCTGGATCAGGGCGCACCCCTGGTGGGGAGTGTCCACGGCAGGCTGAAACTACTGCTCGCGGGATTCGTGGCCGGGGGGCGCGCCGCACTGAAAGCCATCGCGGCAGCGGGCTACGACACCCTCCCCGGTCCTCCCAAGCCCACCAAGCCCGTGCTGCTGCGCGAGGTGGGCGCGGCTCTGCGAAAGAAGAGGTGAGGATACGTGGAAACCGTCAGCCCTCCTGTACTCGCCGCGTACAGCTACTGCGAGGCCGTCACCGGTCTGCAGGCCCGCAACTTCGCGTACGGCATCCGGCTGCTGCCCGCCGACAAACGGCGCGCGATGTCCGCCCTGTACGCGTTCTCGCGCCGGGTCGACGACATCGGCGACGGCGACCTCGACCCGCGGGAGAAGGCCGTCCGGCTGGAACAGACCCGCGACGTCCTCGGCCGGATCCGCAAGGGCGACGTCTCCGAGGACGACATCGACCCGGTGGCCGTGGCCCTGGACCACGCCGCCCGGGCGTTCCCCGTCCCGCTCGGCGGGCTGGACGAACTCATCGACGGCGTCCTGATGGACGTACGCGGCGAGGAGTACGAGACCTGGGACGACCTGAAGGTCTACTGCCGCTGCGTCGCCGGCGCCATCGGCCGCCTCTCGCTGGGCGTGTTCGGTACCGTCCCCGGCGCGCGCGGCGCGCGTCACGCCCCCGAGTACGCCGACACCCTGGGGCTCGCGCTGCAGCTGACCAACATCCTGCGCGACGTCCGCGAGGACGCCGGCAACGGCCGCACGTATCTGCCCGCCGAGGATCTCGCCAAGTTCGGCTGCTCCGCCGGCTTCCACAGCGACACGCCGCCGCCGGGCTCCGACTTCGCGGGCCTCGTGCACTTCGAGGTGCGGCGGGCGCGGGCGCTGTTCGCGGAGGGTTTCAAGCTGCTGCCGATGCTGGACCGGCGCAGCGGCGCCTGCGTCGCCGCGATGGCCGGCATCTACCACCGCCTGCTGGGCCGGATCGCCGCCGAACCCGAGGCGATCCTGCGCGGCCGCGTGTCCCTGCCGGGCCGCGAGAAGGCGTACGTCGCCATGCGCGGGCTCACCGGCTACGACGCCCGGCAGACCGCCCGGAGGCGCCGGGCATGACCGCCGACAGTCCCGGGGGGTGCCCGACGGAGCTCCGCGGCGTCGCGACGCCCCCTGAGGCGTACGCGAGTTCGCACCGGGACGCGGGTTTCGCGCGGGCCGTCGGCGGGCCAAGGATCCTGATGCGGCGGGCAACCTTCCGCCGGAAGCCTGCGTCCTTGATCGTGATGACCGAGGGGGAGGTCGTATGAGCGCCGCTGCAGCGCCGTCCGGGGGACGGCCGTCGGCGGTGGTGATCGGGGGAGGGCTCGCCGGTACCACCGCGGCGCTCGCCCTTGCCGACTCCGGTGCCGACGTCACGCTGCTCGAAGGGCGGCCGCGGCTCGGCGGGCTCGCGTTCTCCTTCGAACGGCAGTCCGCCGCGGGCCCCCTCACCGTCGACAACGGCCAGCACGTCTATCTGCGTTGCTGCAGCGCGTACCAGTACTTCCTGGACCGCGTCGGCGGCCTCGACCTCGCCCCGCTGCAGCGCCGTCTCGACGTACCCGTGCTGGACGCGGAGACGATGCGGTTCGGGCGGCTGCGCCGGGCCGGACTGCCCGTACCGCTCCATCTGGCCGCGAGCCTCGCCCGCTATCCGCATCTGTCGCTCGCCGAACGCGCGAGCGTCGGGCGGGCGGCGCTCGCGCTGAAGGGGCTCGACCTCGCGGATCCGGACCTCGACAAGGAGGACTTCGGCAGCTGGCTCGCCCGGCACGGGCAGTCCCCGCGCACCGTCGAGGCGCTGTGGGACCTGGTCGGCGTCGCCACCCTCAACGCCGTGGCGGGGGAGTCGTCCCTGTCGCTCGCCGCGATGGTCTTCAAGACGGGCCTGCTCTCCGAGCCGGGCGCGGCGGACATCGGCGTCGCCCGGGTCCCGCTGGGCGAACTGCACGACACCCTCGCCCGCCGCGAGCTGGACAAGGCCGGCGTACGCACCCTGCTGCGCACCCGCGCCAAGTCCGTCGTCCGCGGCGACGACGGCCGCTGGCAGGTGACTGCGGCGACCGGACCGCGAAGCGGCGAGACCCTCGACGCGGACGCGGTGGTCATCGCCGTACCGCAGCGCGAGGCGCACGACCTGCTGCCCGACGGGGCCGTCGAGAACAAGGGCCGGCTGCTCGAGATGGGCACGGCGCCCATCCTCAACATCCATGTGGTGTACGACCGCAAGCTCGTCCGCCGGCCGTTCTTCGCGGCGCTCGGCAGCCGGGTGCAGTGGGTCTTCGACCGCACCGACACCTCCGGGCTGGCCGGCTCCGCGGACGGACAGGGAGGCCAGTATCTGGCGCTGTCCCAGTCGGCGGCCCAGGAGGACATCGACCGTCCGGTGGAGGAGCTGCGCAAGCTGTATCTCCCCGAGCTGGAGAGGCTGTTGCCCGCCTCCCGCGACGCCGTGGTACGCGACTTCTTCGTCACCCGGGAGCGCACCGCCACCTTCGCGCCCGCCCCCGGCGTGGTGCGCCTGCGCCCGCCCTCGCGCACCCGTGCGCGCGGACTGGCGCTGGCCGGCGCGTGGACCGACACCGGATGGCCCGCGACGATGGAGAGTGCCGTGCTCAGCGGGATGTCGGCGGCGCGTGGCATCCTTGGCGATCTCGGTCGCCGACTGACCCCGCAGACCCGCACACGACCCCTGCCGGTGACGGCGACCGAGGCGGCATGAGAAACGGATACCAAGGAGACAGCGTGGCCGTGAACGACTCGAACCACACCGGTGGTACGGAGGCCCTGCTCGAGCGCGGGCGCGCCCTCTCCACCCCGCTGCTGCGCACCGTCGTCGACCGGCTCGCGCCGCCCATGGACACCGTCGCCGCCTACCACTTCGGCTGGATCGACGCCCAGGGCCGGCCCGCCGACGGCGACGGCGGGAAGGCCGTGCGCCCCGCGCTGGCGCTGATCTCCGCCGAGGCCGCCGGTGCCCCGCCCGAGGCGGGCGTACCGGGCGCGGTCGCCGTGGAGCTGGTGCACAACTTCTCGCTGCTGCACGACGATCTGATGGACGGCGACGAACAGCGCCGCCACCGCGACACCGTCTGGAAGGTGCACGGCCCCGCCCAGGCCATCCTGGTCGGCGACGCGCTCTTCGCCCTCGCCAACGAGGTGCTGCTGGAGCTCGGCACGCCCGAGGCGGGCCGCGCCACGCGCCGGCTGACCACCGCCACGCGCAAGCTGATCGACGGTCAGGCCCAGGACATGTCCTTCGAGGGGCGCGAGCGCGTCACCGTCGAGGAGTGCCTGGAGATGGAGGGCAACAAGACCGGCGCCCTGCTGGCCTGCGCCTGCTCCATCGGCGCGGTGCTCGGCGGCGCCGACGACGCCACGGCCGACGCCCTGGAGACGTACGGCTACCACCTGGGACTCGCCTTCCAGGCCGTCGACGACCTGCTGGGCATCTGGGGCGAGCCGGCCGTGACCGGCAAGCAGACCTGGAGCGATCTGCGCCAGCGCAAGAAGTCCCTTCCGGTGTGCGCCGCGCTCGCCGCGGGCGGGCCCGCCTCGGAGCGGCTCGCCGAGATGCTCGCCGCCGACGCCAAGACCGCGACCGGGGAAAATCCGGAGGCGGACGGGACTTCTGATGGTGTTGGCTTCAGCGAGGAAGAATTCGCCACCCGGGCGGCGTTGATCGAGGAGGCGGGCGGCCGGGAGTGGACCTCCCAGGAGGCCCGCCGCCAGCACGCCACCGCGCTCGCCGCACTGAACGGAGTGACCATGCCGGATTCCGTCCGGGCCCAGCTCACCGAGCTCGCCGACTTCGTCGTCGTACGCAGGCGCTGACCGGCGCCGTTGAGGGGGGCGCCGACAGGCGCCCGGCGCAGGCACCGACCGGCCTGCGCGCACAGGGGAGAACTCTCACTGGGAAAGGGGTGCCACCCATTGACCGCGACAACTGACGACAGCGCAGGATCCGTACACCCCCAGCCCCCGTCCGCCACGACCGTCGCCGCTCCGCAGCCCGGCGCGGCGGGCGAGCGGGAGACGTTAGTCGCTGCCAGAGCCGCTGCCGAGCGTGCCACCGCCCATCTCCTGGACCGCCAGGACGAGGCGGGGTGGTGGAAGGGCGACCTGGAGACGAACGTCACCATGGACGCCGAGGACCTGATGCTGCGTGAGTTCCTCGGAATCCGGGACGAGCGCACCACGGCCGCGGCCGCCCGCTGGATCCGCTCGCAGCAGCAGACGGACGGTACCTGGAACACCTTCCACGGAGGACCGGGCGAACTGTCCGCCACCATCGAGGCGTACGTCGCGCTGCGCCTCGCCGGTGACACACCGGACGCGCCGCACATGGCGACCGCGTCGGCCTGGGTGCGCGAACAGGGGGGCATCGCCGCGAGCAGGGTCTTCACCCGGATCTGGCTCGCGCTCTTCGGCTGGTGGAAGTGGGAGGACCTCCCCGAACTGCCGCCGGAGCTCATCTACTTCCCGTCGTGGTTCCCGCTGAACATCTACGACTTCGGCTGCTGGGCGCGGCAGACCATCGTGCCGCTCACCGTCGTCTCGTCCGAACGGCCCGTCCACCCGGCGCCGTTCACGCTGGACGAGCTGCACGCCGACCCGTCCCAGCCGAACCCGCCCCGCCCGCTGGCCCGCCCGTTCACCTGGGACGGGGCCTTCCAGCGCCTCGACAAGGCGATGCACCTGTACCACAAGGTGGCGTTCCGGCCGCTGCGGCGGGCGGCCAGGAAGCGGGCCGCGGACTGGATCATCCAGCGGCAGGAGAACGACGGCTGCTGGGGCGGCATCCAGCCGCCCGCCGTGTACTCCGTCATCGCCCTGCACCTGCTGGGCTACGGCCTGGACCATCCGGTGATAGTGGCCGGGCTGAAGGCGCTCGACGAGTTCGCCGTCTGGCCCGACGACGAGACCCGGATGATCGAGGCGTGCCAGTCCCCGGTCTGGGACACCTGCCTGTCCGTGATCGCCCTGGCCGACGCCGGCGTGCCGGCCGACGACCCGCGGCTGGTCAAGGCCGCCGACTGGCTGCTGGCCGAGCAGGTCCTCGCGGACGGCGACTGGTCGGTGCGCAAGCCGGACCTGGCTCCCGGCGGCTGGGCGTTCGAGTTCCACAACGACAACTACCCGGACACCGACGACACCGCCGAGGTCGTCCTCGCCCTGCGCCGCGTGACCCACCCCGAACAGGCCAAGGTCGACGACGCGGTGGAGAAGGCGGTGCGCTGGACGGCCGGCATGCAGTCGAAGAACGGCGCCTGGGGGGCGTTCGACGCGGACAACACCTCGCCCCTGCCGAACAAGCTGCCCTTCTGCGACTTCGGCGAAGTCATCGACCCGCCGTCCGCGGACGTCACGGCGCACGTCGTGGAGATGCTGTCGTACGAGGGGCTCGCCCAGGACCCGCACGCCCGCCGCGGCGTCGCGTGGCTGCTGGCCGAGCAGGAGGCGAACGGCGCCTGGTTCGGGCGCTGGGGCGTCAACTACGTCTACGGCACGGGCTCGGCCGTACCGGCGCTCGCCGCCGCCGGGCTGCCGGCCTCGCACCCCGCGATCCGGCGGGCCGTGACGTGGCTGGAGAGCGTGCAGAACGACGACGGCGGCTGGGGCGAGGACCTGCGCTCCTACCCCGACCCGGAGTGGATCGCCCGCGGCAACTCCACCGCCTCCCAGACGGCCTGGGCGCTGCTGGCGCTGCTGGCCGCCGGGGAAGCGGAGTCCAAGGCGGTCGAGCGCGGCGTCCTGTGGCTCGCGCGCACGCAGTTGGAGGACGGTTCCTGGGACGAGCCGGAGTTCACCGGCACGGGCTTCCCCTGGGACTTCTCCATCAACTACCACCTGTACCGGCAGGTGTTCCCCCTCACCGCGCTCGGGCGCTATCTGCACGGCGGTGCGGACGCGCTGGAGCGCAGCAGGCGGGAGGACTGATGCCGGCACCCGCTCTCGGTACGGACACCCCGCTCGTGCTCGCCTGTGCGCTCGGCATCGAGCGCCGGGCGCTGCGCGGCGGGATCCGTGGCGGAGCGGCCGGTCCGGTCGCCGTACTGCGGAGCGGAATGGGGCCCGCCGCCGCCCGGCGCGCGGTCGCCGAGCGGCTCGCGGATCCCGTGTTCCGTAACGCTCCTGTCATGGCAACCGGTTTCTGCGCCGGACTCGAAACCGGGATGCGCCCGGGGGACGTCTTTCTCGCCGACACCGTCGAGGTGGACGGCGAGCGCATCCCCTGCGACGCCACCCAGACGCTGGCCGAAGCCATCGGCCTGCTCGGGCTCACCGCCCACCGCGGCACCCTGGCCGGATCCGACCACGTCGTGCGGCCGCGCGAACGTGACGGACTGCGCGCCACCGGCGCCGCCGCCGTGGACATGGAGTCCGCGGCCACCCTCAGCGAGGCACTGCGCGCCGGGCCCCGCCCGGTCGCCGCCGTCCGGGTCGTCGTCGACGCCCCCGGACACGAACTCATCAACGTCAAGACACTGCGCGGTGGCCTGAGGGCCTACCGCGTGCTCAGCACACTGCTACCCGCCTTCCTCGAATGGCACCGTACGTCGCTCCCCAGGAGGTGAGCCAGATGGCCATGCCGCTCCGTCAGTCCATCAAGGTCGCTAGCTATCTCTTTCAGCAGAAAACGCTGCGCAAGCGGGAGAAGTTCCCCCTCCTCGTGGAGCTGGAACCACTCTTCGCCTGCAATCTCAAGTGCGAGGGCTGCGGGAAGATCCAGCACCCGGCCGGGATCCTGAAGCAGCGGATGCCCGTCGCGCAGGCCGTCGGCGCGGTCCTCGAGGCCGGCGCCCCGATGGTCTCCATCGCCGGCGGCGAACCCCTGATGCACCCGCAGATCGACGAGATCGTGCGGCAGCTGGTGGCGAAGAAGAAGTTCGTCTTCCTGTGCACCAACGCCCTGCTGATGCGCAAGAAGATGGACAAGTTCACCCCGTCGCCGTACTTCGCCTGGGCCGTGCACATCGACGGCCTGCGCGAGCGGCACGACGCCTCGGTGGCCAAGGAGGGCACCTTCGACGAGGCGGTGGAGGCCATCAAGGAGGCCAAGCGCCGCGGCTTCCGGGTGACCACCAACTCGACCTTCTTCAACACCGACACCCCGCAGACCATCATCGAGGTCCTCAACTACCTCAACGACGACCTGAAGGTCGACGAGATGATGCTGTCGCCCGCCTACGCCTACGAGAAGGCCCCCGACCAGGAGCACTTCCTCGGCGTGCAGCAGACCCGCGAGCTGTTCAAGAAGGCGTTCGCCGGCGGCAACCGCAAGAAGTGGCGGCTGAACCAGTCGCCGCTGTTCCTCGACTTCCTCGAGGGCAAGGTCGACTTCCCCTGCACGGCGTGGGCGATTCCCAGCTACTCGCTGTTCGGGTGGCAGCGTCCCTGCTATCTCATGAGTGACGGATATGTCACCACGTACAAGGAACTGGTCGAGGAGACCGACTGGGAGAAGTACGGCCGCGGCAAGGACCCGCGCTGCGCCAACTGCATGGCGCACTGCGGCTACGAGCCCACGGCCGTCCTGGCGACCATGGGGTCGCTGAAGGAGTCCCTGCGGGCCGCCCGCGAAACGCTCGGCGGACGCGATTGAGTTAAAGGGAGGGGGCCGGACTCATGTCCCTGCTGGAGAACATCCGCGGACCGCGCGACCTCAAGGAGCTGCCCGGCGAACGCCTGGACGAACTGGCGGAGGAGATCCGCCAGTTCCTCATCCACGCGGTGGCCAGAACGGGCGGCCATCTGGGCCCGAATCTCGGCGTGGTGGAACTCACCATCGCCCTGCACCGGGTCTTCGACTCGCCGGCGGACCGCATCCTGTGGGACACCGGCCACCAGTCCTACGTCCACAAACTCCTCACCGGCCGCCAGGACTTCTCCAAGCTCCGCGGCAAGGGCGGCCTGTCCGGCTACCCCTCCCGGGCGGAGTCCGAGCACGACGTCATCGAGAACAGCCACGCCTCGACGGTCCTGGGCTGGGCCGACGGCCTCGCCAAGGCCAACCAGGTCCTCGGGCGCGGCGACCACGTCGTCGCGGTGATCGGTGACGGGGCGCTGACCGGCGGGATGGCCTGGGAGGCGCTGAACAACATCGCCGCCGCCCGGGACAGGCCGCTGATCATCGTCGTGAACGACAACGAGCGCTCCTACGCCCCCACGATAGGAGGGCTGGCGAACCACCTCGCCACGCTGCGCACCACCGACGGCTACGAGAAGTTCCTCGCCTGGGGCAAGAAGGTCGTGCAGGACATGCCGGTCGTCGGCAAGCCCCTGTACGAGTCGCTGCACGGGGCGAAGAAGGGCTTCAAGGACGCCTTCGCGCCGCAGGGCATGTTCGAGGACCTGGGGCTGAAGTACGTCGGCCCGATCGACGGGCACGACGTGGAGGCCGTGGAGTCCGCGCTGCGGCGCGCCGCGCGCTTCCACGGGCCGGTGCTGGTGCACTGCCTGACGGAGAAGGGCCGCGGCTACCAGCCGGCGCTGGAGGACGAGGCGGACCGCTTCCACGCGGTGAGCCAGATGGACCCGCTGACCTGCGAGCCGGTCGGGCCGAAGGGCCCGCCGTCGTGGACCAGCGTGTTCGGCGACGAGATGCTGAAGCTCGGCGCGGAGCGCGAGGACATCGTGGCCGTCACGGCGGCGATGCTCCAGCCGGTCGGGCTGAAGAAGTTCGCCGACGCCTATCCGGAGCGGGTGTGGGACGTCGGCATCGCCGAGCAGCACGCCACGGTCTCCGCGGCGGGTCTGGCGACCGGCGGGCTGCACCCGGTGGTGGCCATCTACGCCACGTTCCTCAACCGGGCCTTCGACCAGCTGCTGATGGACGTCGCGCTGCACCGGTGCGGCGTCACCTTCGTGCTGGACCGGGCCGGTATCACCGGACCGGACGGCGCCTCGCACCACGGCATGTGGGACATGTCGATCCTGCAGGTCGTGCCCGGGCTGCGGATCGCGGCGCCGCGCGACGCCGAACAGCTGCGGCTGCAGCTGGGCGAGGCGGTGACCGTCGACGACGCGCCGACCGTGGTGCGGTTCGCCCGCGGCTCGGTGGGCCCGTCGGTGCCCGCCGTGGACCGCGTCGGCGGCATGGACGTGCTGTACCGGGGGCCGGGGGAGGACGTGCTGCTGGTCGCCGTCGGCGCCCTGGCCGAGGCGTGCGTCGGGGCGGCGGAGCTGCTCGCCGAGCGCGGCATCGGCTGCACGGTCGTCGACCCGCGCTGGGTCAAGCCCGTCGACGAGGCGCTGGCGCCCCTGGCCGCCCGGCACCGGCTGCTGGCCGTCGCGGAGGACAACAGCCGTGCCGGCGGCGTCGGTTCAGCCGTGGAGCGGGCGATGCGGGACGCCGGGCTCGACATGCCCGTGCGGTGCTACGGGCTGCCCGAGCAGTTCCTGCCGCACGCCCAGCGCGGCGAGCTGCTCGCCGACCTCGGGCTCACCCCCGCGGAGCTGGCGGGGGCGGTCAGCGGGGTGCTGGCGCGGCTCGAGGGGTGAAAGCTGGCGAGGCCCGGGCATTGGGAGTAGAAAGGGGCGGGTGACCTTCGACATCGGTGAGCTCCTTGCCCAGCGCGGCGGAGAGCGGTACGAGCTGCAGACCCGTCACCTCAACCACCAGCTGCCGCGGATGCTGCACACCATCGGCTTCGACAAGACGTATGTCCGGGCCGAGGGCGCGCACTTCTTCGACGAGGAGGGCAACGACTACCTCGATATGCTCGCGGGCTTCGGGGTGATGGGCGTCGGCCGCCATCACCCCGTGGTCCGCAAGGCGCTGCACGACGTCCTGGACGCGGGGCTCGCAGACCTCACCCGGTTCGACTGCCAGCCGCTGCCGGGGCTGCTCGCCGAGCGGCTGCTGTCGTACACGCCGCATCTGGACCGGGTGTTCTTCTCCAACAGCGGTACGGAGGCGGTGGAGACCGCCCTGAAGTTCGCCCGGTACGTGACGGGGCGGCCGCGGGTGCTGTACTGCGACCACGCCTTCCACGGGCTGACGACGGGCTCGCTGTCGGTGAACGGCGAGTCGTCCTTCCGGGACGGATTCGCACCGCTGCTGCCGGACACGGCGGTCCCCCTGGGCGACCTCGACGCCCTGGAGCGCGAGTTGCGGCGCGGCGGTGTGGCCGCCCTCATCGTCGAGCCGATCCAGGGCAAGGGCGTACTCGAGGCGCCGCCCGGCTATCTGCGGGCGGCGCAGGAGCTGCTGCACAAGTACAAGGCGCTGCTGATCGCCGACGAGGTGCAGACGGGACTCGGCCGCACCGGGGACTTCTTCGCGTACCAGCACGAGGACGGCGTAGAGCCGGACCTGGTCTGCGTGGCGAAGGCGCTGTCGGGCGGTTACGTCCCGGTCGGGGCGACGCTCGGCAAGGACTGGATCTTCAAGAAGGTCTACTCGTCCATGGACCGGGTCCTGGTCCACTCGGCGAGCTTCGCCGGCAACGCGATGGCGATGGCGGCGGGCCTGGCCACGCTGTCGGTGATGGAGGACGAGGAGATCGTCGCGAACGCCCTGCACGTCGGCGGTCTGCTGCACGGCCGGCTCGCGGCGCTGGTCGACAAGTACGAGCTGCTGCACGAGGTGCGCGGCCGCGGCCTGATGATCGGCATCGAGTTCGGCCGGCCACGGTCGCTGAAGCTGCGCAGCAGGTGGACGATGCTGCAGGCGGCGCGCAAGGGGCTGTTCGCGCAGATGGTCGTCGTACCGCTGCTGCAGCGGCACCGCATCCTCACCCAGGTCTCCGGCGACCATCTGGAGGTCATCAAGCTGATCCCGCCGCTGGTGGTGACGGAGGCCGACGCGGACCGGTTCGTCGACGCGTTCACCCAGGTCATGGATGACGCCCATGAAGGCGGGCTGATCTGGGACTTCGGCAAGACGCTGGTCAAGCAGGCGGTGGCCAACAGGTGATCGGCGCTTCGAAACCCGCTGGCTGACCCGGGAGTCCGCGTCCTAGGCTGCATGGATGATCGACAAGTCGACCGTCCGCGCGGTCAACGCCATGACGGCCCGCTGGGCCCGCGCGAGTCTCGCCGGGGGCGAAGGCGGCACCGTGTTCGCCTCGCCCGGCGCCTGGCCCCTCATCGGGCTGCTCGCCGGCGCGGCCGACGGGCCCGCCCGCTCGGAGATGGAGACGGCCCTCGGCGTACCCGCGGACGAGGCCATCAGGCGCAGCGGCGACCTGCTCTCGGCCCTCGGCGGGATGACCGGCGTCGACAGCGCCCTAGGCCTGTGGACCCGGGACGACAAGCTCACCCTCCGGCCCGAGTGGCAGGCCATGCTCCCCGCCGCCGTCCACGGGACGCTGACCGGGGACCACGACGCGGACCACGCGGTGCTGGACGACTGGGCCCATGCGCGCACGGAGGGGCTGATCCCGGCCATGCGCGTGGAACTCGTCGACGACACACGGCTGGTGCTGGCCAGCGCCCTGCTGCTGCGCACGACGTGGCTGCGGCCGTTCTACGACGTGTGGTCCGGCACCGAGGACGGCCCCTGGGCGGGCCGCGACCTGACCGTGCTGTGCCGGCGGACGGCCGTGCCGGACCGGCTGCGGGTCGTACGGACGCCCGCCGGACCGCTGACCGTGGTCGAGGTCGTCGGGGACGACGGGCTCAGCGTCCATCTGGTGCTCGGCGAGGAGGACGCGGCCCCGGGCGACGTGCTCGCCGCGGGTACGGAAGCGGTCGGCGGCGCGTGGCCCGGAAGGCCGGGCAGCCGGCTGCCGCCGGGGGAGGCGGGGCCGGGGGTCGAGGTGTCCCTGCGGCGCAGCGAGGTCCGGGAGGACCGGCTGAGCCTGCAGGTCGCGCAGTTCACGGTGGAGGCGGAGCACGATCTCCTGCAGATGCCGCAGGTCTTCGGCCTCGACGCGGCGACGGACAACCGCACCGGCCACTTCCCGGGCGTCGCCGAGGAGCCCCTGGCCGTCGGGTCGGCCGCCCAGAACGCCACCGCCACCTTCGGGCCGCTGGGGTTCAAGGCGGCGGCGGTGACAGACTTCGGGGGAGTCGCGGCAGGCGTGCCAGCCGAGCCGAAGCGCCCCCACGTCGTCCGGCACATCGACGCCCGCTTCCTGCGCCCCTTCGGCTTCCTCGCCGTCCACCGCGCGTCGAGGCTGGTCCTCGCCGCCGGCTGGGTCACCGAGCCCGACGAGTACGATCTGGCGGCGGAGTTCGGCGAGGACGAGAGCTGACCGGCGTCAGACGAGCAGGCGTTCCCGCAGCCGCTCGCGCGTCGCGTCGGCGAGCTTCAGCCCCTGGGCGAGGTAGCGCTCCACGGAGCCCCAGGTCTGCTCCATCTGGTCGAAGGCCGCCGCCAGATACGCGGCCCGGGCCTCGAAGAGCGGGCTGAGCAGGGCCACGACCTCGGGGGACATGCCGTCCACGGCGTCCTTGCCGCGGTGCATCTTGTAGCGGCGGTGTTTGGCGTTGGACTCGAGGTAGTCCGCCTCGATCGCCTCGCGTTCGACGCCGACCGCCAGCAGCGCCACCGCGATCGTCATCCCGGCCCGGTCCTTGCCCGCGGCGCAGTGCATCAGGGCGGGGACGGAGTCGTCGGCGACGGCGTGCAGCACGCGGGACTGGTCCCCGGTCTTGGTGACCACCAGCTCGCGGTACGTGGCCGCCATCCGCCCGGCCGCCTTGCCGTCGCCCAGCATCTCCCGCAGCTGGGCGATGTCGCCGTGCCGGACGAGGTTCCAGAACTCCTTGCCGTCGGCCGGATCGTTGAGCGGTATGTTCACGTTCCGCACCCCGGGCAGCGTCACGTCGGGGCCTTCCAGGGCGATGTCCGCCGCGTTGCGGAAGTCGAAGACGGTGTGCAGGCCGAGCGCGCCGAGGAAGGCGGCGTCCTCGGGCGTGGCGTGCGCCAGATGGCCACTGCGGAACAGCACCCCGGTGCGGGTCGTACGGCCGTCCACGGTGGGCAGTCCGCCCACGTCGCGGAAGTTGCGCACACCGGTCAGCTCCGGCTCGGTCGTCTGCGTCATCTGCGGCTCCTCAGCACAATCGGGGGCACCCTCGACGATACGACAAACGTTCGCTGGTCAATCAGTTCGGCCGTGGGTGATGATGTCCGGACGGCTTGTGCGGGACTGTGGAAATCTGGGGCTTCCGATGATTGAAACTGGCGAAAACGGTCGGGTCTGGCTGATATCGGGTACGGCCAGCAGTTACGCCCTGTATGTGACCGACGGCGATGAGCTGCTGCACCTCCACTGGGGTCCGCGCATCACGCTCGCCGACGCGCAGGCCCTCGCCGCCGAAGGGCTGCCCCGGTCGCACTCCTTCGAGTCCGCCCTCGACGGCCGCGAGGAGTACCCGGTGGAGGGCGGCCCCCGCTTCGCCCGCCCCGCCCTCGTCGTACGCACCGACCGCCTCGCGCGCGGAACGGAGTGGCGGTTCGAGGGGACGGAGGAGGCCGGGGACGACGAGCTGCGGCTGCGCTTCCACGACCCCGTCCACCATCTCTCCCTCACCCTGCACTACCGGATGCGCGACGACGTCCTGGAGCGGTGGGTGACGGCGACGCACGAGGGGCCCGCGGACGCGCCGCCGCTCGACGTACTGCGGCTGGACGCCGCCGCCTGGCCGCTCCCCGCGCGCGACGGCTGGCGGATGAGCCACCTGCACGGACGCTGGGGCGCCGAGAGCCGTCTGGTCCGCACGTCGCTCACCCCCGGCGAGCACGTCATCGGCAGCCGGCGCGGGCACACCTCGCACATCCACCTGCCCTGGGTCGCCCTGGACGACGGGACGGCCGGGGAGGAGCACGGCGAGGTGTACGGCTGTGCGCTGGGCTGGTCGGGGTCCTGGCGGATCGCCGTACAGCTGCTGCCCGACGGCTCCGTGCAGGCCGTCGGGGGCGCCGGTCACGACGAGTCGGGGCTCGTCGTCCTCACCCCCGGCGACTCGTACACCTCGCCCGTCTTCGCCGGGCTGTACGCCGACGGCGGGTTCGGGGCCGCCTCTCGGGCCTGGCACGCGTGGCAGCTGCGGTACGTCGTGCCGGACGCGCAGACCGTACGGCCGGTGCTGTACAACTCCTGGGAGGCCACCACCTTCGACGTGGAGGCCGGCCACCAGCTCGAACTCGCCCGCCGTGCCGCCGCGATGGGCGTCGAGCTGTTCGTCGTGGACGACGGCTGGTTCGGCACGCGCACCAACGACCGCCGCGGGCTCGGCGACTGGACGCCGAACCCGGACCGCTTCCCCGACGGGCTGAAGCCCCTGGCGGACGAAGTGCACGCGCTGGGCATGCGGTTCGGCATCTGGGTGGAGCCCGAGATGGTCAACCCGGACAGCGACCTCTACCGCGCGCACCCCGACTGGGTGCAGCACCGCCCCTCGCGCGAGCGGACGGAGTTCCGCAACCAGCTCGTCCTGGACCTCGGCCGCGAGGACGTCCGCGCACACCTGTGGGAGCGGCTCGACGCGCTGCTGCGCTCCGCGCCGATCGACTACGTCAAGTGGGACTTCAACCGCTCCTTCACGGAGGCCGCGTACAACGGACCCGAGCACGTGCACGGTCTGTACGCCCTCATCGACCGGCTGCGCGGCGCACACCCGGGCGTCGCCTTCGAATCCTGCTCGGGCGGCGGCGGCCGGATCGACCTCGGCATCCTCACCCGCACCGACCAGGTGTGGACCTCCGACAACACCGACCCGCTGGACCGGCTGCCGATCCAGCACGGCTTCAGCCAGATCCATCCGGCGCGCGTCATGGCGGCCTGGGTGACCGACAGCCCCAACCACCAGATGCAGGACCGCGAGGCGTCGCTGCGCTACCGGTTCGTCAGCTCCATGGCCGGTGTCCTCGGGGTCGGCGGCGACCTGGCGAAGTGGACGGAGGCGGAGCTCGCCGAGGCCGCCGGCTGGATCGCCCGCTACAAGCGCATGCGCCCGCTGGTGCAGCTGGGCGAGCTGTACCGGCTGCGCGAGCCGCAGGAGGGGCTGACGGCCGTCCAGTTCGTCCACGGCGACGAGACGGCCGTCCTGGCGTGGCTGCAGGCCCAGCGCTACCGCGAGCCGCTGCCGCCGCTGCGGCTGCGCGGCATCGACCCCGCCGCACGCTACGAGGACGTGGAGACGGGCGAGGTCCACCGCGGTGCCCTGCTCGCCCACCGCGGCCTGCGGCTGCCGCTGCGCGGGGACCTGGACGCGGCGGTGGTGCACCTCCGACGGCGCTGACCGGCCCGGGCCGGTGGTCCGTGGGCAGCCGGGCCGCCGCTGAACCGGTGAACGGCCGGGAGTGGCGTCCGAGGGGCCGCCGTACGAGGTGCTGATATACGGCTCATGCCCATCATGAGACGAATCGCCGCCGTCACCCTGCTGAGCGCCTCGGTGCTCGCGGTGACCGCCACCGTCCCCGCCCTCGCCCAGTCCCGCCTGCCCGAGCCCGCCACGGTCAGCGTGACCGGCTCGGGATCGGCGACGAAGGCCCCGGACCTCGCGGTGCTGTCGGCCGGCGTCGAGGCCGACGGTCGCACGGCCAAGGAGGCCATGGCGGCCCAGAGCAAGGCCGCGAAGGCCATGCTGGACGCCGTGCACAAGGAGGGCATCGAGGACCGCGACATCAAGACGGACGGCCTGTCCCTGGGCCCGCGCTACGACTACAACAACGGCTCGGCGACGCTGGTCGGCTACCAGGCCGGACAGACCTTCACCATCAAGGTCCGCGACATCGCGAAGACCGGTTCGGTCGTCTCCGCGGTGACCGCCGCCACCGGTGACGCGGGACGGATCAACGGCGTCGGCTTCGACGTCTCCGACCGGCAGGCGCTGGAGGCCGAGGCGCGCGAGGCCGCGTTCGGCGAAGCGCGCGCCAAGGCCGAGCAGTACGCGAAGCAGAGCGGCGGCACCCTGGGCCGGCTGGTGTCGGTGAGCGAGTACGGCGGTACGCCCGTGCCGTACCAGATGCCGATGATGGCCGCCGCCGAGGTGGCCGCCGGCGGGCCCGCGCCCGTGGCACCCGGAGAGGTGAAGGGCGAGCTGTCGGTCTCGGTCGTGTACGAGCTGTCCTGACGGTTATTCCTGCAGGCGGGGTTGACGGCGGGTGGTCTTTCTCACCCGCCGTCAACCCGTTCCTACGGTCGCGTAGGTCACAGCCCCGGGTGAAGGATGGGCGGATGTGGCTGACGATTCAGATACTCCGGCACATGACGTGATCAGGTCGTACGTGGCGATCGGTGACAGTTTCACCGAGGGCGTGGGCGACCCCGGCCCGGACGGGCTCTTCGTGGGATGGGCGGACCGGTTCGCGACCCTGCTGTCCGACCGCACGGGCGAGAACGGCTTCCGCTACGCCAATCTGGCGGTGCGCGGGAAGCTCCTCGACCACATCGTCGAGGAACAGGTCCCCCGGGCCGTCGAACTCGCCCCCGAACTCGTGAGCTTCTGCGCGGGCGGCAACGACATCATCCGTCCCGGCACCGATCCGGACGACGTGGCCGAGCGCTACGAGGCGGCGGTGGCCCGGCTGACGTCGGCGGTGGGCACGGTGATGGTGACGACCGGCTTCGACACCCGCGGTGTCCCGGTCTTCCGCCACCTCCGGGGCAAGATCGCCACGTACACGGCGCATGTGCGCGCCATCGCGGACCGCTACGGCTGCCCCGTACTCGACCTGTGGTCGCTGCGCGCCGTACAGGATCCGCGGGCCTGGGACGACGACCGCCTGCACCTCTCGCCCGAAGGACACACCCGGGTGGCGCTGCGCGCCGCCCAGGTGCTGGGCTACACCCCGCCGGCCGACCCCGACCAGCCCTGGCCCCCGCTGCCGCCGCGCGGCACGCTCGAGGTCCGGCGCGACGACATCCACTGGGCGCGTGAGCACCTCGTGCCGTGGATCGGGCGGCGGCTGCGCGGGGAGTCGTCGGGGGACGGGGTGACGGCCAAGCGGCCGGATCTGAGCGCTTTCGAGGGGACGGCCGGGTGAGCGCCTTGTACGCGCGCCCGCAGGGGACCGCCGGGGCCGCCCCCTGATGACGTTCCGCGCCCGCGGTGCGACGCTGGAAGGGCAGCCGGACGACCCGAGGGAGGAGATCGTGGAGAAGGTGCAGGGCATCGGCGGCGTGTTCTTCCGGTCCGCCGACCCCGAGAAGCTGGCCCGGTGGTACCAGGACCACCTCGGTGTGGACGCCGTGTCCGACGGCGACGTGTGGCGCCCGGCCGGCGGCCCGGTCGTCTTCGCGCCGTTCGCCGCCGACACCGGCTACTTCGGGCGTCCCGGGCAGCAGTGGATGCTCAACTACCGCGTGCGCGACCTCGACGCGATGCTGGCGCAGCTCCGGCAGGCCGGGGCGGACGTCGACGACGAGGTCCGCACCCAGGAAGGCATCGGCCGCTTCGGCTGGGCCTGCGATCCGGAGGGCAACCGCTTCGAGCTGTGGGAGCCGGTGCCGGAGGCGCTGTGAGGCGTGAGGCGGCGGTGACCACCCGGGCGTACTAGGTTGGGGCCATGGAGCAGCGCGTCAGTCTGATCACGCTGGGTGTGCGGGACCTGGCCCGGGCCCGGGCCTTCTACGAGGCGCTCGGCTGGCGCGGGCAGGAGGTCCAGGAGACCGTCTTCTTCCAGGCCGGCGGTCTCGGGCTGGTGCTGTGGGGGCGGCGGGAGCTGGCGGCGGACTGCGGCCTCGAGAAGCTCGCGGAGGGCGACGGGTTCGGGGGGATCACGCTCGCCCACAACGTCCGCTCCCCGGCGGAGGTCGACGCGCTGATGGCCGCGGCGGAGCGGGCCGGCGCCACCGTCACCAGGGCCGCGCGGTCCTCGGAACTCGGTTTCTACACCGGTGTCTTCACGGACCCGGACGGGCACGCCTGGGAGATCGCCCACAACCCGGGCTTCCCGCTGGCGGCGGACGGGACGCTCACCATCCCCGACTTCGGGGCGTCGTAGGAGGCCGCCTCCCGCGTCACAGCCCCAGTTCGCGGGTCAGGGCCTCGTCGATCCACGCGCGCATCGCCGTGGGCTTCAGGCCGCCCGGATAGCAGGTGAGCTGGACGGCCAGACCGTCCAGGAGAGCCGTCAGGCGCCACGCCGCCGACCGCGGGTCCGGGCAGTCGAACTCACCGGCCGCCGTGCCCTGCGCGATGACGTCCGCCAGCGCCGACTTCCAGCGGGAGTCGAGGTCCCGGGCGACCTCGCGCAGCGCCGGCTCACGCAGCGAGGACGCCCAGCCCTCGATCCACAGCCGCCAGCCCTTCGCGGCGCCCGTCGGCGCGTACCAGCGGATCGCGGCGCGCAGCCGCTTCAGGGCGGGATCACGGCGGGCGAGGATCGCGTGCAGCTCGGCGAGGTCGCCCTCCGCGGCGTGCGCGAAGGCGGCGGCGACCAGCTTCTCCTTGGTCTCGAAGTGGTAGAGCACCAGGGCGTTGCTGACCCCCAGCTGGGCCGCCACGTCGGAGATGCGCAGCGCGGCGACCCCGCGCTCCTCGATCTGCTCGACGGCTGCCCGCAGCAGCTCCCCGCGCCGTTCCTCGACGGTCAGTCTGGTCCTCGCCACGCCCGTACCCTAATGCCTGGTCAGCGACCCGAGGTAGCCGGGCGCGGCGGGGTCCGCCCGGCGCCCGTCAGGCCGGGACCGCGTGGGCGTCCAGGGCCACCGCTCCGCCCGGGTGGACGAGGAGCGGGTTGACCTCCAGCTCGGCCAGCTCCGGGTGCTCGGCCGCCGCCCGGGCGATCGCGCAGACGGCCGCCGCGGCCGCCTCCAGGCTGACGGGCGGTGCGCCGCGCCAGCCGCGCAGCAGCGGGGCGTGCTCGAGGCCGAGCAGCAGCTCGCGGGCCTGCGCGGGGGAGACGGGAGCGAGGGCGACGCGCGTGTCGGCCAGCAGCTCCGCCGTGACACCCCCGATGCCCGTCATCACCGCGGGCCCGAAGGACGGATCGTGGCGTACGCCGACGATGAGCTCCACGGCGTACGGCGGGGTGGCCATCGCCTCGACGCAGTAGCGTGCCGCTCCCGTCCGCTCCCGCATCCGGGCGAACGCCGTGCGGACGGCGTGCCCGTCCGCCAGCTGCAGGGCGACTCCGCCGGCCTCCGTCTTGTGGGCGAGTCCCATCGCCTTCAGGGCCACCGGGTAGCCGACGGCATCCGCCTCGAAGGCGGCCTCCTCGGCGGAGGTGACGAAGGCGGCGGGCGGGAACGACAGGCCGTAGGAAGCAAGGAGTTCGCGCGTTGCCTCGTATCCGCCGTCCGTCGCCCGCGGCCCTGACGGACGGGGGAGGGGGAGGACGGGGAGGCGGTGCTCGCCCGCCCGTAGGCGTGCGACGGCGGACAGGGCTGCCGTCGTCTGCTCGATCCGCTCGTGGACCGGGACGCCGCCCGTACGGAGCACGGCGAGGGCGGGCGTGTCCCGGGCCATGGTGTGGACGAGGAGCGGCTTGCCGCTGTCCCGCGCGGCCGACGCCAACTCCTCCGCCACCGCGCACTCCTCTGCCCTCTGGGCCGGATTTCCCGTCGCGTAGTCGCCGAAGTAGCCGGTGAGGACGACCGCGTCGGTGTCCGGAGACGCCAGCAGGGTGCGGGCCACGCGCGCGTACGAGCGGAGGTCCGCCTCGCCCGCACCGGCGAGGTCGACCGGGTTGCCGGTGCCCGCCGCCGACGGGAGGAGGGCGGCGAGGGACGACACCGTCGGCGCCGAAAGGGGCGGCACGTCGAGGCCGTGGCGGACGCAGTCGTCCGCCGCGAGGGCGCCCTGGCCGCCGCTGTCGGCGACGACGGCTACGCGCAGGGGCGCGGGTTCACGGTGTGCCTCGCTGCTGTTGCGCCGTACGTCGCTGCTGTTGCGCCGTACGTCGCTGCTGTTACGCCGTGCCTCGCTGCTGTTACGCCGTACCTCCCCCATGAGCGCCACCGCGGCGTCCGCCAACTCCCCGGCGGACCGCAGCAGCAGTGCCCCTGCCGCGTCACAGGCGGCCGCCACCACCGCCCGCGCGCTGACGAGCGCGCCGGTGTGGGAGGCGGCCGCGCGCTGAGATGCCGCGCTGCCGCCGACCGTCAGGAGCAGCACAGGCTTGCCCGCGGCGCGCGCGGCGGACAGCACCCGGGTCAGCCGGCGGCCGTCGCGGAAGTCCTCGACGTACAGGGCGATGACCCGGGTCTGCTCGTGGGCGACGAGGGACTCCACGGCCTCCGCCGCGTCGATGTCCCGCTGGTCGCCGAGCGAGACGAAGCGGGAGAAGCCCTCACCCGCGCGGGCCAGCAGCCGGCCGACCTCGAGGCCCAGATTGCCGCTCTGCGACACCATGCCGACGGCGCCCGCCGGGAAGTCGCCCCAGCTGAGGCGGAGACCGGCGGACGTGTCGACGACGCCCATGCAGTTGGGGCCCAGCAGCCGGGCGCCGCCCGCCGCGGCCAGCTCGGCCAGCCGGCGGCCGTCGGCGCCCGAGGTGATCACCGTGAAACAGCGGGCGCCCGCCGCCAGTCCGTCGCGTACGACCGCCTCGACCGCCGGTGCGGGCACCGAGACCACGACGTGCTCGGCCGGTGGGAGGGAGGCGGAGAAGGGCACGCCGTCGAGTTCGCCGCCCTTGCGGTTGACGAGGTGCACCTGGCGCCGATCGCGCCCCGCCAGCGCGCCCTTCGCCAGCCAGTAGCCCCATTTGGCGGGGTCGGCGGAGGCGCCGACGACCGCCACGGAGGAGGGCGCGAACAGCACGTCCAGCGGTGCGCCGCTCATTCGTACGTCCTGCGGTGCGTCGCTCATTCGTACGTCCCGAAGCGCTCGGAGATCCGCGGCAGGCGGTCCTCGACGAGTCCGTGCGCGGCCTGACGCGGCGTCGTCCCGCCGTCCTGTGCGCGCCGCAGCACCTCGCCGGTCAGCGCGCGCATGGAGCGGCGGATATGGGCGAACGCGGCGTCCGCGTCGGGGCCGACGTCGCCGAAGAGGGTCCACCACCACCAGGCGTTGGTGGCCGAGTTGACGACGACGTCCGGCAGCACCGTGATGCCGCGGGCCGCCAGCAGCTCCTCCGCGGCCGGGAGCACCGGCATGTTGGCCGCCTCGGCGATCCAGCGGGCCCGCACCAGATGCTGGTTCGACTCGTCGACGCAGTACGAGACGGCGGCCGGCACGAGCACCTCCGCGTCCGCCGAGAGCCAGGCTCCGGCGGGCAGTTCCCGGTCGCCGGGGCGCAGCGCGGAGCGGTCCACCGTGCCGCGGGCGTCGCGCGCCGCGAGCAGCGCCTCGACGTCCAGGCCGGCGTCGTTGGCGATGGTGCCCTTCACGTCCGCCACGGCGACCACGGTCAGCCCGGCCCGGGCCAGGAAACGCGCCGTGGCGCCGCCCATCGTGCCCAGGCCCTGCAGCGACACCCGGGTCCCGGCGTACGGCTGTCCGGCCCGCTCCAGGGCGACCAGCACCGACTCGGCGACCCCGCAGCCGCCGGCCAGTTCGCCCAGGCCGATGCCGTCGACGCGGGCGGCGAACGCGTCGGCGAGGCGCCGCCTTGCCGACCGCTCGTCGTCCAGCAGCGGGTAGACGGCCTGGATGGACGAGACCATGCCGGCCTCCGTCACGGCCCGGTCCACGGTCTCCTGGGTGAGCCCGAGATCCTCGCCCATGGTCCAGAACCGCTCGATGTACGGCCGCATCGCCCGCAGATAGCGCACCAGTACGCCGTACGACGCGGGGTCGGCCGGATCGCAGTCGATGCCGCCCTTGGCGCCGCCCAGCGGGACGTAGCGCGCCTCGGGGTCGTAGTGCAGGGCCTCCTTCATCGTCATGCCGCGGGCGAGGCCGGTGACCTCCTGCAGGGTGCAGCCGGCGCGCATCCTCAGCCCGCCGCTGGACACCCCGCGGACCAGCCGGTCGACCACCAGGTGGCCCTGGCGTCCGGTGACGTGGTCCGTCCAGGTGACGGAGAGCAGGGGGGCGGGCATCAGGGGTGCTCCTCGGGGATGTGGATGACGGTGGGTCCGGGGGTGTTCAGCGCGGTCCGCAGCGCATCCGCCAGCTCGGCGGGGCGCTCGACGCGGACGCCGCTGCCGCCGTACGCGCGGGCCAGCGCGGGCAGGTCGACGGGCGGCAGGTCGACGGCGTACGGGGCGTCGCCCCGGCCGCGCATGCCGTCGCGGATCTCTCCGTAACCGCCGTTGTCGAAGACGACGACCGGCAGCGGATGGCCGAGGGCCGCCGCGGTGGCCAGCTCCTGCACGGTGAACTGCAGCCCGCCGTCGCCGCAGAGGGCCACCACCTGCCGCCCGGGGGCGGCGCACTTGGCGCCGATCGCGGCGGGCAGCGCGTAGCCGAGGGTCGCGAAGCCGGTGGGGTGCAGATAGCGGCCGCCGGGGCCTAGCGGAAGGTGGGGGAGCGCGCCGTAGTAGCAGCACTGCGCCTGGTCGGAGGTGATGACGGCGTCGTCCGCCAGCACCGAGCGCAGGACGCGCAGATACGGCAGCCAGCGGGCGTCCCGTTCCGCGGTCTCCGCGTCCCGGTCGGCCAGGAGCCGGCGGACGGCGTCGGGGCCGCCGGGCGCTGGCGCCCCGGTCAGCTGCTCCAGCAGTGCGGCGAGGACCGTCCGCGCGTCGCCCACCAGCGCGTGGTCGGCGGGCGTGCGGGCGTACATCTGGGCGGGGTCGAGGTCGATCCGGACGAGGGTGCCGGTCAGCGGGAGGTCCTCCGCCCACAGATCGGACTCGGCGAGCTCCGTTCCGACGGCGATGACGACGTCCCTTTCGCACAGTTGGCGGCGCGCGGAAGGGCTGTGCAAGGAGACGCCGGCGGCGAGCGGATGGGTCTCGGGGATGACGCCCTTGCCGTTGGCCGTGGTGAGCACCGGGGCGCCCAGCCGCTCGGCCAGCTCCAGGCACTCGGCGGCGGCCCCCCGCGCCCCGCCGCCGAGGACGAGTGCGGGGGAGCGGGCGGCGGACAGGGCCGCGGCGGCGTCCTTCAGCGCCTCGGGATCCGGTGCCCGCGGCGCCGCGGCGGGCGCGAGCCGGACCGGCCCGGCCGGCTCCGCGGTCTCCATCAGATCGAGCGGGATCTCGATGTGCACCGGCCGCGGGCGCTCCTGCCGGAACAGCGTGAACGCCCGCGCCACGGCGGCACCCGCCTCGGCGGCCGACGACACGCGGTGGCTGAAGGCGGCGACGGCGGACAGCGCCGCCGACTGGCTGCGCATCTCGTGCAGCAGACCGGTGGACTGTACGGGGTGCCGCAGCGGCATCCCCGGGGAGACCACGAGCATGGGCACGCTGTCGGAGTACGCCTCTCCCACGGCGGCGGCGATGTTCAGCAGCGCGGGGCCGGTCGTCGTCACGGCGACGCCGGGGCGGCCCGTCGTACGGGCGTACCCGTCGGCGGCGTAACCGGCGCCCTGTTCGTGGCGCGGGGCGACGTGGCGGATGCCGTACGCGGGGAAGTGGCGGTACAGCTCCAGGTTGTGCGTGCCGGGGATGCCGAAGACGAGGTCCGTGCCGTGCGCGGCGAGGGCGCGCACCAGGGCCTCGCCGGCGGTGAGGCGGTCGGTGGGACGGCCGGGCGTGGCACGGGCGGGGTCGGTGGGGAGGCCGGGCGTCGCGGGGACGCCGTCGGGTGCGGGTGTGGTCATCACAGGCTCCGGGAGATGATCAGCCGCATGATGTCCGAGGTCCCTTCCTCGATCTCCTCGAGCTTCGCGTCGCGCATCCACTGCTCGACGGGGAACTCCCGCGAGTACCCCCAGCCGCCCAGCGTCTGCACGGCGGCCCAGGTGCAGTAGGCCGCCGTCTCGGAGGCCGTGAGCTTGGCCATGGCCGCCTCGGTGGTGGCGTCGAGGCCGGCGTCCAGCCGCTTGGCCGCCCGCCACGTCATCAGCCTCGCCTGGTCGATCCGGGTGCGCATGTCGGCGAGACGGAAGGCGACGGCCTGGTGCTCGATGATCGGCTTGCCGAACTGGACCCGGTTCTTCGCGTAGTCGACGGCGTACTCGTACGCCGCCCGCGCCACACCGGTGGCCGCGGCGCCCAGCACCGCGCGGGAGATGTCGAAGGTGCGCATCAGGCCGGTGAAGCCCTCGCCCTCGGCGCCCAGGCGCTGCTCCTCGGGCACGAAGACGTCGTCGAGGAAGATCTCGCGGCAGACGATGGCGCGCTGGCCCATCTTGCGCATCGGTTCGCCGAAGGTCATGCCCTCCGTTCCCTTGCGCAGGAGGAACGCGCTGATGCCGCGCGAGCGGAGCGCGGGATCGGTCTTGGCGAAGACGACGTACAGCTCGGCCTCGCCGGCGTTGGAGATCCACGCCTTCTGGCCGCTGAGACGGTAGCCGCCTGCCGTCCGCACGGCGGTCGTCGTGATCGACGCGGCGTCCGAGCCGGCGCCGGGCTCGGTGGCCGCCAGCGCGGTCATCGGCGTGTCGGGGCCGGTGAGCGGCGTCAGCCACTCCTGCCGCTGGTCCGCGTCGCCGAGCTCCAGCACGGGGTCGGCGAAGAAGCCGTTGGAGCAGAGGAGGTTCCCGATACCCAGATCGCCGACGCACAGCTCCTCCTGCACGAGGCACTGGGTGAACACGTCGGTGAAGCCGCCGCCCCCGTACTCCTCGGGCAGCATGAACCCCGTGATGCCGACCCGGGCGGCCGAGCGCCACAGATCCCAGGGCGTCTCGACATCGGCCTCGTCCACGGCACGCGCCCGCGGACGGATCTCGTCCCGGGCGAAGGCGCGGGTCAGCTCGATGATGTCGGTCTGCTCCTGGGTGAGCGGGCAGAGCTCGGTGGGGAGGGTGGACACGGTGGGCCTCCAGCCGGTGCTTACTGAATCGTCATTCAGTATCGGTGGGAGGCGGTTGGTGTGTCAACGTGTCGCGCCGGGCGGAGTTTCAGCAGGTCGTGTGGCGTGTCGCGGGGTACGGCGGGGGTGTTGGGGTGCGCGGCTGGAGCGAGCGTCTCGCCGGGGCGGCTCGTGGGTCCTGGCGAGGACATGATGGTACGGCGTCCGGCTTGGCGAGGCGCCGCTGCCTCGTGGTTGTGCGGTCCGGCCGGGGCCGCGCGGGGCGCGGTGGTCTGCGAGCGCTCGGGTGCGCTGCGCCGGGAGGAGGCGGGGCGGCTGGACCGCGCGCCTCCTGCTGGGCTTCTCCGACGGCTTGCCCCCGCACGCCTGGTGGGGGGCCCGTGCCCGCGGAGTTCCAGGCCGGGCTCGGCGGTTGACGGCGGAGCGGCGAGGGTGTCGGGCGTTGCGGCGACGGCGTACGTGCCGGTCAACTAGACATGGCCGCACGGCTGTCGGGCTCGCCCGGCTCCGCGGCGTGTGCGGCCACTGGGGCGCCGGCTGTGGGAGGTGCGCGGCGGTCAGGGGCGCGTGGCCATGTGACACGTGCGGCTGTGAGGGCGCCCGGCAGAGTGGCACGTGCGGCCGTCAGGGGCGCCTGGCCGAGGGGCACGCGGGGCTGTGGGGGCGCCCGGCTGTTGGACGTGCGTAGCTGGGGCATATGCGGCTGTCGTGCGCCCGACGGAGGTGCTCGGCTCAGGCGCGGGTCTCTGTGCCCTGGGGGCGTTCGGACGTGCGGGCTGTGCCCCGGCCACCGGGGGAGGGTGGCCGGGGCGGTCCGATGCCGCTCACGCGGCGCGCTGGGGGTCCGACGCCCGGTGCGAGGCCGTCTCGGCGGCCTGGGCGGCGGGGGCGGGGGTGGCCATCCGCGGGGTCTTCGCGGTTCGGGTGGTGGTCGGGACGTCGCAGGTGTCCTTGAAGCCCTGGCTCGTCAGGTCCAGGGCCGCGTTGATGCGCGAGCGGAGGTTCTCGATCGCGACCATGGCCGTCAGCTCGACGAACGCGGCCTCGCCCAGCTCCTGCAGCAGCGTGGCGGCCAGGACGTCGTCCACCGCCGGCGGGGTGGCCGTCATGGCCTCGGCGTACTCCAGGACGTCCCGCTCCAGGGGCGTGTAGACGGGGCTGTCGCGCCACACCGGCACGTCCTGCAGTTTGCGCGCGTCCGTGCCGATCTCCCGGCTCTCCCAGTAGCCGAAGTCCATGCACCAGCTGCAGCCGATGCTCGCGGACGAGGCCATCACGGCCAGGTTCTTCAGATGCGGGTCGAGGGCGTCGAACTTGGCCACCTTGCGCTCGAACCCGACGTCGGCCAGCAGCACCTTGCGGTTGTGGGCCAGCGCCATGCCGGGGTCCAGCACCTTGCCGTAGGTGCGCTTGGAGTACCACTCCATGAAACGGACCAGGAGCGTACGGGGCGGGCTGAGTGAGATGCGGGCCATGAGCCGGCGCCTCCATCCGTGCGTAGTCGTGCTGACACGGATAGGACGGGAGGTCGCGGCCGGAATGTGACACGGATGTTTGTGATCCAGGTCACAAGCACTGCGGTGGTGGAGGCATCGCCTGGACCCGGCGCCGCGGGTGCGGGCGCGGCACCGGGTCGTCAACGGCGGGCCGCGGGCCTACTGGGGGGCCGGCGGCACGCTCTTGATCACTGCGAAGGCGCCGCCGTGCGGATCGGCGAACATCGCGAACCGGCCGACGTCCTCCATGTCCGTCGGCGGGACCAGCGTCGTCGCGCCCAGCCCCGCCGCCGTCGCGGCGGTCGCGTCACAGTCCGCCACCTCGAAGTACGGATGCCACTCCGAGACGGAGCCCGCGGCCCTGTTCTCCTCGGGCAGTGCCATGAGCCCGCCGAAGCCGGAGTCCTCGGCGCCCCCGGCGGGACGGGCCACGACGTACGGACCGACCGGCGTCGGCATCTCCTCGGTCTCCCAGCCCAGCACCTGGCGGTAGAACGCCACGGCGGCACCGGCGTCCGTCGTGTAGCTCTCCACCCAGCACAGGGAGCCCGGGTCGTTGACGACCTGCATGCCGGCCATGGCGGGATCGAAGACCTGCCACAGCGCGAACGCCGCCCCCGCCGGGTCGCCCAGCACGGCGGAACGGCCGAAGGACATCACGTCCATCGGTGCCTGGAGCACCGTCCCGCCGGACTGCTCGGCGGCCTTGACCGTGGCGTCGACGTCCGCGGTCCTGAAGTAGATCGTCCAGCCCGGGCGCGCGTCGTCGCCCTGCAGCGGTCCCGCGCCCCCGATCATCTTCCCGTCGAGCATCAGGAAGCCGTAGCCTCCGGCCTCGGGGCCCGCGGACTGGAAGTCCCAGCCGAACAACTCACGGTAGAACGCCAGGGATGCCCCGATGTCGGGGCTGGCGAACTCGACCCAGGTGGGTGCGCCGTCGGGTGTATCAGTGGTGAGCATCGTCGCTCCTCCCCTGCCAGGTGGATTCCGGGTCTTCCCAGCATGGCAGCGGGCACTGACAATCGCCCGAGAGCTCGCGTCCGCCCAGGTCAGGGGCGTGTCCGGGGCCCGGGGCGGGTGGTTCGCGGGCCGTCGGAGGCAAACGGCGGCGCCCTCCCCCCTTCCGATCATGGGGCATCCGTGCTCTGCTGGAAGTGGAGCCAGGGACCGCAGCCGACAGGCGCGGAGAAGCGGAGCAGTACACCGCGCACCGCGCAATCATGGTCCGCGAGAAGCGGGCGGCGCCCTGGCTCCGAAGCTTGCCCGGCGCGGGCCCACCGGCGCCAGCCCCGCAGCCCTCCCGCCCCCGCGAGCCCCGCGCCGTCAGACCACCGGCACCAGCACGACAGGGCAGCGGGCATGGTGCAGCACCGCGTGGGTGACCGGGCCCAACTGCAGCCCGTAGCGTCGCTTGTCGCGACGCGCGGCCAGGATCACCAGGTCCACCGCCGCGGTCGCCTCCAGCACTGCGGCGGCGGGCGGCGCCAGTTCGTGGTCGGCGGCCACGTCGATGTCCGGGAACTCCGCCCGCAGCGCGGCCACCGCGTCGCGGGCGACCGTCTCCTCCGCCTCCCTGCGCTGCTCCGCCTGCAGCCACATCCGTTCGGCGTCCACGGTCGGCATCCCGCCCGGCGGGGCCGGATGCAGCCAGGCGTGCAGCGCCCGCACCCGGGCGTCCCGCCGGGCGGCCTCCTGCAGGGCGAACCGCACCGCCGGCGCGTCGGCGTCCGACTTCACGCCCACCAGCAGCGCGCCGCGCGGCTTCTCGTCGAGTTCGGCGTCTCCGCGTACGACCATCACCGGCGCCGCGGAGTGCGCGGCGACACGCAGGCTCACCGAGCCGAGCAGCAGCCCCGCGAAGCCGCCGTGGCCGCGCGTGCCGACGACCACCAGGCCCGCCGTCCGCGCCGCGTGCAGCAGTGCGGCCGCGGCGGGTTCGTCGGTCAGCGTCGGCACGATCCGCAGTTCGGGGGCGTGCCGGGCGGCCCGCTCCGCGGCGTCGTCGAGCGCCAGGCGGGCGATGCGGTGGAACTGCTCCTGCTCCGCCGGAGCGAGCCCCGTGCCCGGCGTGGGCGGCGGAGCCCACGGCGCGCCGCAGAGGATCTCCAGGGCCGTGCCGCGCCGCACCGCCTCGTCCACCGCGCGGTCCAGTGCCCGCAGCGCCGGCCCGGACCCGTCGTAACCGACGAGGACACGGCCGTGGGGGAGCGGGGAGCTGTTCCGTTCGGGCATGACTTCCTCCCGGAAAGGGGCGGGTGTGTCTCTCCACCCTCGCCTTACCGGTGGGGGCGCGGTCATGGGCCGGGAGGACCGGATTCCGGGGCCGATCGGCTGTTGCCCGGGGCGGGCGGCGGCGGGCGGCTCAAGGTCGGGTCAACGGGCGGCTCAATGCTCCGGTACGAGCGCCACCGGACAGCTCGCGTGGTGGAGCACGGCGTGGTTGACGTGGCCGAGGTGTACGCCCGACTCGCCGGTGCGGCGGCGGGCGCCGACCACGAGCAGGTCGGCCTCGTCGGAGGCCAGCAGCAGCGCGTCGCGGGCGTGTCCCTCGGCCGTCCTGCGGCGGACCTCGACGTCCGGATGACGCTGGGCCGCGTCCTTCAGCGCGTGCTGCAGCGCCCATTCCGCGTCCCGCATCCGCGGGTCGGCGGCGCCCGCCAGCGTGTGGGCGTGGGTCGCGACTCCGCGCTCCGGCGACCGCCAGGCGCGTACCGCGTCGAGCTGTTTGTCCCGCAGCTGCGCCTCGCGGAACGCGAACTCGATGGCCGCGCCGCGCTCTCCCGTCTCACCGACGCCCAGCACCACGCGGCGCGCGCCGCCGGCCGACGTCCGCTCTCCGCCCCGTACGACGATGACCGGCCCCTCGGCCCGCGAGGCCACGGCCAGCGCCGTCGTACCGAGGGCCAGCGGCAGCCGGCCGCGGCCGCGGTCGCCGACGACCACCGCGAGGGCGTCGCGGCCGGCGCGCAGCAGTCCGGGCACCGTGTCCTGCGCGAGGATCTCGGTGGCCAGCCTGAGCCCGGGCTCGCGGGCCGCGGCGTACCCGGCGGCCGTCGCCACGACGTGCTCGGCCGGCGTGCGGTCCGCGGGCGCCACGGGGAAGCCGGCGGGGAGGGAGCCGTCGTAGTACTCCCACAGGGACGCGTACACGATGTGCAGCAGGGCGTCGTGCCGTGCCGCCTCACCGGCCGCCCAGTCGAGCGCTCTGCGTGCTGAGTCCGAACCGTCGAAGCCGACCACCAGGTGCCGCGCCACGCCCCTCACCGCCTTCCACGACCACCTCAAACGCCCACCAGCTCACCCCGGCCGCCCCGCGCGCGTCAAGCCCCGCACAGCGGCGAGTGGTTGCGGGCACGGGTGGCGCGGGGGTGCGTCCGAGGGGTGCCGACCGGCCGGGCGGGTGGGCCGGTCGGCCCCTGCACGGGGGGTGCGCGCGAGGCCACTGTGGGGGTGGGGGACCCGCCGAGCGCAACGGGGGCGGCGGGCCCACCGAGCGCAACGGGGACCACCGTGATCACCGCCGCCTCTAGTCTGCTGGGAACGCCCATGACCGCTGCGCAGTTCGACGCCGGGACGCTCACGCGGCTCATCTCCGCCGCCGTCGCGGCCCCGTCGATGCACAACAGCCAGCCCTGGCGCTACCGGCTCAGCCCCGGCGACGCCACCCTCGACGTGCACGCCGCTCCCGGACGCGGGCTGCGGCACACCGACCCGATGGGCCGCGGCCTGCACGTGTCCGTCGGCGCGGCGCTGTACAACCTCCGTGTCGCCGCCGCCCACTTCGGATGGGAGTCCGTCGTACGGCTGCTGCCGGACCCGGAGCGGCCGGAGCTGCTCGCGCAGGTGCGGTTCGCCGGACCGGTGCTCCCCGGCGGGCACAACCGCCCCGACCTGTACGACGCGATCTGGCGCCGCCACTCGAGCCGGCTGCCGTACGCCGGCGTCCGCCCGCCCGAGTCGGTGCTCGCCGAACTCGTCGCCGCCGCGGCCTTCGAAGGGGCGACGCTGCTGCTGCCCGACGACGCCGAGGCGCGCCGGCTGCTGCAGGTGACCGGCGAGGCGGAGCAGCGCAACGTCCGCGATCCCGAGCGGCGCGCGGAGAGCCGCAGCTGGATCCGCGAGGGAGCGCGCGACGGGCTCACCGGCGCGTCGCTCGGCCCGCCCGACGCCACGGGGCGTGTCCCGGTGCGCGACTTCACCGGGGCGCCGCGGACGCACGCCCTTCCCGCGGCTGTCTTCGAGGACCGCCCGGTCATCGCCGTCCTCACCACCGCGCACGACCGGCGGGCGGACTGGCTGCGCGCCGGCCAGGCGCTGGAGCACGTCCTGCTCGCGGCGACCGCCCACTCGGTGAAGGCGTCGCTGCTCCACCAGGCGCTGGAGTGGCCGGACCTGCGCTGGACCCTGCGCGGATCACCGCACTCCCATGTGCAGATGCTGCTGCGCCTCGGCTACGGTCCGGCGGGCGCCGCCACGCCGCGGCG
>NZ_JBFAXR010000015.1:0-4284 GCF_040680895.1 Streptomyces sp. NPDC051940
GCCTTTTCGCGGCTCCGGCGGCGCCGTCCCGCGGGGGCGTGGCGCCGCCCTCCCGGGCGGCACCACGCCGGTGCGCTACTTCTTGCCCTTGTCGCCCTCGTCCGAGGACAGCACCGCGATGAACGCGTCCTGGGGGACCTCCACGGAGCCGACCATCTTCATCCGCTTCTTGCCCTCCTTCTGCTTCTCCAGCAGCTTGCGCTTACGGCTGATGTCACCGCCGTAGCACTTGGCGAGCACGTCCTTGCGGATGGCGCGGATGGTCTCGCGGGCGATCACCCGGGAACCGATCGCGGCCTGCACCGGCACCTCGAAGCTCTGCCGGGGGATGAGCTCCTTCAGCTTGGCGACCAGCCGCACGCCGTACGCGTACGCCTTGTCCTTGTGGGTGATCGCCGAGAAGGCGTCCACCTTGTCGCCGTGCAGCAGGATGTCCACCTTGACCAGGTCGGACGTCTGCTCGCCGGTGGGCTCGTAGTCCAGCGAGGCGTAACCGCGGGTCTTGGACTTCAGCTGGTCGAAGAAGTCGAAGACCACCTCGGCGAGGGGGAGCGTGTAGCGGATCTCGACGCGATCCTCGGAGAGGTAGTCCATGCCGAGCAGCGTGCCGCGCCGGGTCTGGCAGAGCTCCATGATCGCGCCGATGAACTCGCTGGGGGCGAGGATCGTGGACCGCACCACCGGCTCGTACACCTCGTCGATCTTCCCCGTGGGGAACTCCGACGGGTTGGTGACGATGTGCTCGCTGCGGTCCTCCATGACCACGCGGTAGACCACGTTCGGGGCGGTGGCGATCAGGTCCAGGCCGAACTCGCGCTCCAGCCGCTCGCGGACGACCTCCAGGTGCAGCAGGCCCAGGAAGCCCACGCGGAAGCCGAAGCCCAGCGCCGCGGAGGTCTCCGGCTCGTACACCAGGGCGGCGTCGTTCAGCTGCAGCTTGTCCAGCGCCTCGCGGAGCTCCGGGTAGTCCGAGCCGTCCACCGGGTAGAGGCCGGAGAACACCATGGGCTTGGGGTCCTTGTAGCCGCCCAGGGCCTCGGTGGCGCCCTTCGAGGCCGAGGTGACGGTGTCGCCGACCTTCGACTGGCGGACGTCCTTCACACCGGTGATCAGATAGCCCACCTCGCCGACGGAGAGGCCGTCGGCCGCGGTCATCTCGGGCGAGTTCGTGCCGATCTCCAGCAGCTCGTGCTGGGCACCGGTCGACATCATCTTGATCCGCTCACGCTTGTTCAGCGTGCCGTCGACGACCTTCACGTACGTCACGACGCCGCGGTAGCTGTCGTAGACCGAGTCGAAGATCATCGCGCGGGCGGGCGCGTCCTTGACGCCGACCGGGTGGGGGACGTGCTTGACGACCTCGTTCAGCAGGTCCTCGACGCCCTCGCCGGTCTTCGCGGAGACCCGCAGCACGTCGGAGGGGTCGCAGCCGATCAGGCCGGCCAGCTCCGCGGCGAACTTCTCCGGCTGGGCGGCCGGCAGGTCGATCTTGTTCAGCACGGGGATGATCGTGAGGTCGTTCTCCATCGCCAGGTACAGGTTGGCGAGGGTCTGCGCCTCGATGCCCTGGGCCGCGTCCACCAGCAGGACGCAGCCCTCGCAGGCGGCCAGGGAGCGGGAGACCTCGTACGTGAAGTCCACGTGCCCCGGGGTGTCGATCATGTTCAGGATGTGCGTCGTGCCGGTGTCGTCGCCCTCCGTGGGCGCCCAGGGCAGACGCACGGCCTGGGACTTGATCGTGATGCCGCGCTCGCGCTCGATGTCCATGCGGTCGAGGTACTGGGCGCGCATCTGCCGCTGCTCGACGACGCCGGTGATCTGCAGCATCCGGTCCGCGAGCGTCGACTTGCCGTGGTCGATGTGCGCGATGATGCAGAAGTTGCGGATCAGCGCCGGGTCGGTGCGGCTGGGCTCCGGCACGGGGGTAGAGGTCGCGGGCACCTTGGTCCTGTCGGAAGTCTGGGGGCGTACGGATTGCTGTATCCCGCCTATCGTCCCATGAGCGGGGGGCTCGGTGCGGTTTGGGACGGTGTCGCGGCTGCTGGTAGCCTGGATCGCTGTGCCTGGACTTTCTCCGGGCGCGTGTTAGGTATCAACGAACAGCAGAGGCTTATTCGTGGCGAACATCAAGTCCCAGATGAAGCGGATCAAGACGAACGAGAAGGCGCGCCTGCGCAACAAGGCCGTCAAGTCCTCGCTTCGCACCGCCATCCGCAAGACCCGTGAGGCTGTCGAGGCCGGTAACCTCGAGGCCGCGGTTTCCGCGCAGCGTGAGGCTTCCCGGAAGCTCGACAAGGCCGTCAGCAAGGGTGTCATTCACCGCAATGCCGCCGCCAACAAGAAGTCCGCGCTGGCTCAGCGTGTGGCCTCTCTGCAGGGCTGACCTCCTCGCACTCTGAGCTTGACCCGCCGGGAGCGGGTTGCAGCGGCCCCTCTCTCCGCTCCGACCCCGGCAGCACGCGCTGCACGCGGCCTGCGTTCGCCACGCGGGTGCGGCGCACACCTCTTTGTTTGACCTGAGCCCCGGCTCGTCCCGCCTTCCCCAGGCGGAGCGGGTCGGGGCTTCGGCTTGCCACCTTGGGCTTTCGGGTTCCCCGGGATTTCGGGTTTCCCGGACCTGGGACAATGGGGGCATGCCCTCCGTACTGCCCGATGGTCTGCCCATGCCCGATGACGGGGCGCTGCCCGCCGATGCGCTGGGCGGGGCCGGACCGCTCGGATTCTACGTGCATGTTCCGTACTGCGCGACGCGCTGCGGTTACTGCGACTTCAACACGTACACGGCGAGTGAGCTGCGCGGTACGTCGCGTGACGACTATGCGCAGACCCTGGTCGACGAGGTGCGCCTGGCCCGCAAGGTGCTGGGCGACGACCCGCGGCCGGTCCGCACCGTCTTCGTCGGCGGCGGTACGCCGACCCTGCTGCCGGCCGCGGACCTCGGGCGGATGCTCGGGGCGATCCGGGACGAGTTCGGGCTGGCGGACGACGCCGAGGTGACGACCGAGGCCAATCCCGAGTCCGTCGATCCGGCGTATCTGGCGGAGCTGCGGGAGTGGGGCTTCAACCGGGTGTCCTTCGGGATGCAGAGCGCGCGGCAGCACGTGCTGAAGGTGCTGGACCGCACGCATACGCCCGGGCGGCCGGAGGCGTGCGTCGCCGAGGCGCGGGCGGCGGGGTTCGAGCACGTCAACCTGGACCTGATCTACGGCACGCCGGGGGAGAGCGACGACGACTGGCGGGCGTCCCTGGACGCGGCGGTCGGGGCGGGGCCCGATCACATCTCGGCGTACGCGCTGATCGTCGAGGAGGGCACGCAGCTCGCGCGGCGGATCCGGCGCGGGGAGGTCCCGATGACGGACGACGACGAGCACGCGGACCGCTATCTGATCGCCGAGGAGACGCTGTCGGCGGCGGGATTCCAGTGGTACGAGGTGTCGAACTGGGCGACGTCCGAGGCGGCGCGCTGCCTGCACAACGAGCTGTACTGGACCGGCGCCGACTGGTGGGGCGCGGGGCCCGGCGCGCACAGCCACGTCGGCGGGGTCCGCTGGTGGAACGTCAAGCATCCGGCGGCGTACGCGCAGGCCCTCTCCGAGGGGCGCTCGCCCGGCGCGGGGCGGGAGCTGCTCGCGGCGGAGGACCGGCGGGTGGAGCGGATCCTGCTGGAGCTGCGGCTGGCGGCGGGGTGCCCTCTTTCGCTGCTCGCGCCGGCGGGGGCGGCGGCGGCCCGTCGGGCGGTCGCGGACGGGCTGCTCCAGGCGGAGGCGTACGACGCGGGGCGGGCGGTGCTCACGCTGCGCGGGCGGTTGCTGGCGGACGCGGTCGTGCGGGACCTCGTGGACTAGCCCCGGCTGGTCGCGTCTGCGCTGCGGGGGCTTCGCCCCCGGGCCCCCTTCGCGGGCTGCGCCCGCATCGCGCCTGAACGGCGCTCGGCCTCAAACGCCGGCCGGGCTGGGTGGGGTGCTGTCGCGCTGTCGTCATCCGGATTCGGAACTTCGGCGCGCACACCGGAGCGCCCATCTACTGCGCCCGGTCCGTCCCAGCCCGCCCCGTGCAAGCCGATAGCGCGCTGCGCTGCATCTCGCCCGTCCGCGACAAGCCGATAGCGCGCTGCGCTGCATCTCGCCCGTCCGCGACAGGCCGATAGCGCGCTGCGCCGCGTCCGCCTGTCCGGCGCGGGCCGACAGGGCAAGGTGCGCTATCCCGCTCGCCTGCCAGGGCGACGCGATGCGCCGCGTCCCGTCCGTCTGGCGCGGGCCGACCGGGCAGGGCGCGCTATCCCGC